>CALLIO010000058.1 GCA_938009055.1 uncultured Altererythrobacter sp. | reverse complement strand
GCGAACCACAGGATTTGCGCGATCTGGTATTCGGGCGGATGGCGCAGCTTGTAGCGCGCGAGATGTTCGAATTTGGCATGATGCAAACCGATCCCAACTTCGCCAATTTTCGCTATCGCCCCTCAACGGGCCAGATCGTGTTGCTGGATTTTGGGGCGACCCGCGCCGTGGAAGATGACATTGCCAATGGCTATCGCAAGCTCATCACCACTGGGTTGGCTGGCGAAGCAGAGGCAATCAAACGGGCCGCGCTTGATGCGGGCTTCGTCAATCCTGCTGCGCTTGAGCGCCATCCGGATCGGATCGACCGCATGATAAAAATTATCGTGGGCGAGATGAGCAGCGATGAACCGTTTGACTTCGGGAACCGTGCTTTCGTGCCGCTTCTGCGGGAAGAGGGCATGGCCATCGCTCAAGACCGGCAGAGCTGGCATTTGCCCCCGCCCGATTCCATTTTCATTCAGCGCAAGGTTTCTGGCACAGCCCTATTGGGTGCGCGGCTCGGGGCTGTGGTCAATATCCGGCAAATTCTCGAAGACTCTATTGCGCTGGGTTAGCAGCGGTTTTTGCCCGTTGAGCCGCAATCCAACGGTCAATATAGCTTTCAAGCACGCTTAGCGGAATAGCGCCGTTTTCAAGCAGCGTATCGTGGAAGGCGCGAAGGTCGAAGTCAGCCCCAAGCGCCTCTGCCGCACGCGCACGCAATTCGCGCATTTTCAGCTCGCCCACTTTGTAAGCCAGCGCTTGTCCCGGCCAAGTGATATAACGGTTCACCTCCGCATCGACATTGGCCGGCGTAAGCGCGGTATTGTCGAGCATGAAATCGACCGCTTGCTGTTTCGACCAGCCTTTGGAATGAAGACCCGTGTCCACCACAAGACGTGATGCGCGCCACATCTCGTACGACAAGCGTCCCATCTGCTTTGCGGGCGTATCATAAAGCCCCATTTCGATCCCGAGCCGCTCTGAATAGAGCCCCCACCCCTCCACAAATGCAGTGAAGAAGGTGCCATTGGCGCGAAGGGGATGGATATCGAGTTCCTGCTGCAAAGCGAGCTGATGGTGGTGGCCGGGCACCGCCTCGTGAACGCCCAATGCGGGCAATTCCCACAAGGGGCGCTGATCAAGCTCGGTTGTGTTGAGCCGGTAAATACCCGGCTGTCCGGTCTCTAGCGATCCGCGCTCGTAATAGGCTGTGGTGTTGCCCGGAGCCTGTGCCGCAGGAATGGGCAGCACTGTATAGGGTTGGCGCGGAAGCTTGCCGAAGAGCTTGGGCATCCAGCCATCAATCTCTTTCGCCAAAGCTTGAGTGTACTTTAGGTATTCAGTCGCGTCGGTCATGAAGTATTGCGGATCGGTGCGCAGATGTTCGATGAAGGCCTCGCGCGTTTCGAAACCGGCTTCGCTAGCCACTTCGACCATCTCCGCCCTGATGCGTGCCACTTCGGACAAGCCAAGCTGATGCACCTCATCGGGCTTCATATCGGTCGTGGTGAAGCTCCTGACACGATAGGCATAATAGTCCGCGCCGCCCGGTGTTGCCATCACGCCAGGGGCGCCAGTGCGGCATTTGGGCGAGTATTCTTCTTTGTAAAAATTGAGAAAATCACGCAGCGACGGGAAGACAGATTCTTCCAAGGCAACGCTCGCCTGATCTTGAAGATTCTCCCAATCGCTCGCCGAAATCGAACCGGGTTTATCGCCCGCGAACGGCTTCCAAAAAGGTGACGTCTTGTGGTCATCATAGATCAATTGCGCGATCCGATCGTCAAAACCCTGCATCGGTTCGCAAGCCTTGGTGAGACCGCGTTTCACCGCCTCGCGGCTGCGAGCAATCCCATCTGCATTGACTTGTGCAAACGCCTCAAGCCGCCCTACATAGCTTTGATAATCAGCCAGCGTGAAGAAGGGCGAACGATGCGGAAGCGAGGTAATCGAACCATGCCAACCGCCGCGATTGGTGAAGAGAATATACCAGTCGTGATCGTGCTCACCGGCGGCAACCATATCCGCGATGCTGGAACGGATGACCGCGCAATCAACCGCTAGGCTTGGAGACAGAGCACCCTCGTCAATCGCATCGAGACGAGCGAGGAACGCCTTAGCTTCTTCGAGACTGCGTTCATGGGCTTCAAGCGACCAATCGCCCAGCTTTCCATCACCGCGCCTATCGCCGATCCGCGTCGCCATTTGCGGGCTGTTGTCGAGCCGCCATTGCCAGATTTCCTCGCGCAAATTCTCATAGTTTGCAGCAGCCGGGCTAGAAGTCTGCGAACTCGTATGGTTATCAGCCACTGCCACTTGCGGCACTGCCAAGCTAAGCGATGCGGCCAAGCCAGTAACGATAAATCTGCGCATTTTGTCTCTCCTGTCGATACATTGCATATTGCCGAGGAACGGCGGCGTCCAGTATGCTCAGCGCCATGTCTGAAAAGCCTGCCCTTCTGTTCGTCTGCCTCGGCAATATCTGCCGTTCTCCCTTAGCTGAGGGTGCCATGCGCGCCGCCGCCCAAAAAGCCGGATTGGAGATTGAGACCGATAGCTGCGGCACCGCCGCCTATCATGTGGGCAATCCGCCCGATCCACGCTCGATTGAAACAGCAGCGCGTTATGGCACGGATATTTCCGATCTGCGCGGACGCCAGCTTAGCGACGATGATTTCACGCGCTTCACCCATATCTTTGCGATGGATCATGAAAATTTGCGCAATATACTCAAGCGTGCTCCGCATGATACGAGCGCGCAGATTTGCTTGCTGATGGATGTGGTTGAAGGGCGCGAAGGCAATGCGATTGCCGATCCCTATTACGGCGGGGATGAGGGGTTTGAAGCAAGTTGGGCTGACGTTAGCGCTGCGGCAAAAGCATTGGTCGCGCAGCTAAGCTAACCGCCGCGCAAAAGCTGCACGCCCCAATCGCGCTCGAACAGATAGAGCAACGTGCGGGCCGCTTCCCCGCGCTCAGAAGTCAGCCCGCCATCGCGTTCCATCAGCAGCCTTGCATCAGCAT
>CALLIO010000057.1 GCA_938009055.1 uncultured Altererythrobacter sp. | reverse complement strand
CAAGACAGTGGGCGCTGGCGTCCCCGGATTTGCTTACAGCACAGCGCTCGCTGATGCGGGCGGCACATGGGATTGGGAAACGATGAGCGCATGGCTGAAAAGCCCGCGCGCCTTTGCCAATGGCACCAAGATGAGCTTTGCCGGTCTTTCCAGTGTCGAAGATCGCGCCGCGGTCATGCTCTACATGAACGAAAACGGCTCGAACCTTCCAGTGCCTGAATTTGTCGCAGCTGTTGCTGATGAAGAAGGTGCAGAGGGCGAAGAAGTCGCTGAGGAAGAAACCGCTGCTGAAGGCGAAGAAGCCGCTGAAGCTGAAGCGACACAGGACGCAGCTGCGGAAGAGAATGAGGGCGGCGAATAAGCCTTCTAATGATCGCGCGGATTAGTCTTCGCGCCCCTTAAACCCTTGGGCGACCACATACCATTCCGATGAACCCTTGCGGCTGGCAGGCGGCTTTGCGTGTTTCACGCTGGTGAAATGGCTTTTGAGCATTTGCAAAAGCTCGGCATCGGTCCCACCGGCCAGAACCTTGGCCACAAAAGCCCCGCCTTTTTCCAAGGTTTCGGTCGCGAACCATGCGCCCGCTTCGACCAGCGCCATGGTGCGCAAATGATCGGTCTGCTTATGGCCAACGGTGTTCGCCGCCATATCAGACAGCACAAGATCGGGTGGCCCATCAAGCTCAGCTTCGAGCAGGCCGGGCGCGGCATCATCCATGAAATCCATCTCGAGGATTGCAACGCCTTCAATCGGTTCCGTCGGGAGCAAATCAATCCCGACAATGGCTGCGCGCGGGGCAAGCTTGCGCACCACTTGCGCCCAACCGCCCGGGGCAATGCCCAAATCCACCACCCGCTTTGACCCGCGAATGAGATTGAAGCGCTCGTCAAGCTCGATGATTTTATAGGCGGCTCGGCTGCGATAGCCATCGGCCTTGGCTTTCTTGACATATGGATCGTTCAATTGCCGTTCCAGCCAGCGAACCTGCGATGCTGTGCGTTTCTTCGCAGTTTTGACGCGGCGGTCGGCGTCTTTGCCTGACCGGCTCACCTCGGCGCGCTCGCATTGGCGGGGCGTTTGACGCTTTCGGGATTGGGCGGAATATCCATCAGGCTGCGCAAAATCCCTTCGCGAATGCCGCGGTCGGCTACTCCAAGCCGTTCAGCTGGCCAAATGTCGAGGATCGATTCAAGAATAGCGCATCCGGCCACCACCAATTCCGAACGATCCTGACCAATGCAGGGTAAATCGCCGCGATCCCCGCGCGACATGCCGGATAAGCGATCAGAGATATCGCGCATAGCCTGGGATGGCACGATCAGCCCATCAACGGCATTGCGGTCATATTGCGGCAATTCGAGATGCAGGCTGGCAAGTGTCGTCACCGTGCCGCTGGTGCCTAAAAGGCGGATATCATCGGCCTTCGCGGCATCGCCCAGCCGGTCCGCAAAGGGGCGCATGCTATCAAGCACCACGCGCCGCATTTCGGTGTAACGCGCGAGCCTGTCGTCCGCGCTGCTGCCTGTGCGCGGGACAGTATCGGTTAGCGAGACCACGCCCCACGGCACGCTCAACCAGTCCAGAATGCGCGGCACTGGATCGCTGCCTTGTTCAAGCAGGACAAGCTCGGTCGATCCGCCGCCAATATCGAAGATGATTGCTTGGCCATCGCCTTGTTCAAGCAAGATATGGCACCCCAAAACTGCCAGCCGCGCTTCTTCTTCTGCGCTGATAATATCGAGCATAATGCCCGTTTCGCTCTTCACGCGTTCGATAAAGTCGGCGCCATTGCTCGCCCTGCGGCAAGCCTCGGTGGCGACCGAACGAGCGAGCAGCACATTGCGGCGGCGCAATTTGTCGCTACACACTTTGAGCGCATCGAGCGTTCGATCCATCGCTGCATCGCTAAGCCTGCCAGTTGTCGCCAGATCTTCGCCCAGTTTGACCACGCGGCTAAAGGCATCGATCACGGTGAAGCTGTCATGCGAAGGGCGCGCGATTAGCAAGCGACAATTGTTCGTGCCCAGATCAAGCGCGGCGAAGGATTGGCGCGGACCGGGCGATTTGCGCTGGCCAGCATGCGGCCTGTTATGGCCATTACGCGCGGCGCGCGGCTTCGGGCCAGATGGCCGTTTGGCGGAATTTCTTTGCTGGGAAGAGCGTTTCTTGTAGCGAAAATCGGCTACTTTACCGGACTTGTTGCTCCTCTTTTTTCCAGCTCCCTTTTGTCTGCCCGGCGGAGGTGCGTCCGCCATAACTCTCAGTCTTTCTTATCCTCTCGCCGCACAATTGGGCGAGGACTTGGCGAGGAAACTAGCGATTGCAGCGGCTGTGGGCAAGTCTGTGAACAAATCGCGCTGCGCGGGGAGGGCGAATGCAGCGCAATTTGCTTGAGCATTGGGGCGGCTGGGCCTAGTCCTTCGCCCATGACAGACAAACCCGAAGACCACGATCTTACCGACCGCAAGTTTTACCGCGCCGAGCAGGAAGCTGAGTTTTCACTCGCTGATCCCTCGATCACGCCGCAGACCCAGCATCCCGCTTATAAATTGGCTTTTTCGGACACCGACTTTCTGTTGCGCGATGAATTGCGTCCGGTGCGTTTCCAGCTGGAATTGCTCAAGCCGGAGATGCTGCTTGACGAGGCACGGGTTGGCTCGACTTTGGTGATGTATGGTTCGGCGCGTATTCCTTCACCGGAAGAGGCCGATGCCAAGGTCGAAGCGGCCAAGAACGGTAGCGAGTATGAGCAAAAGGTGGCAGCCAATCTGGCAGCCAAATCGAAATATTATGCCGAGGCGCATACGCTCGCCAAAATGGTCAGCGAAAAGGCGATCATCGAAGAAGGTAAGCGCCAGTTTGTTGTGTGTTCGGGCGGCGGCCCTTCGATCATGGAAGCGGCCAATCGCGGCGCTTCTGACGCAGGGGCTGAGAGCATCGGACTCAATATCGTCCTGCCGCATGAGCAAGCGCCCAATCCCTATGTCACGCCTTATCTGAGTTTGAACTTCCATTATTTCGCCCTGCGCAAGATGCACTTCTTGCTGCGCGCCCGGGCAGTGGCGGTCTTCCCCGGTGGCTTTGGCACGTTCGATGAGTTTTTCGAACTCCTCACGCTGATTCAGACCGGCAAGATGAAGCCGATCCCGATCCTTTTGTTCGGCAAGCACTTCTGGAATCGTGTCGTTAATTTCGAAGCGATTGCCGAAGAGGGCACGATCTCTAAGAAGGATCTTGAGCTGTTCAAATGGTGCGAAACGGCGGATGAAGCCTGGGCCCATATTGCCGAATTTTACGAGCTTGAGGGTTAGATTTTCAGTCTAAACGACGCACTGCCTGATGGCCGAGCGGGCCGTGTCCTGCGCCAAAGCCGGGCGCATGCGCAATGCCTGCGCGCACGAATTGCCGGCCCAACCGGACTGCATGCTCTAAGTCTTGTCCATGCCCCAAAAACGTCGCAATCGCGCTTGAAAGTGTACAGCCTGTGCCGTGGGTATGCTCCGTATCAATCCGCGCATCGGTGAAGCTCGCCGCGCGCCCGTTTGGATCGAACAATCGGTCGGTCAGCTGATCGCCCTTCCCATGCCCACCTTTCGCAAGGACAGCGCAACCATGCTGATCGCATAGCGTCATGGCGGCAGCGGCAATGCTTTCTTGATCATCACAAAGCATGCCCGTCAGCATGGCCAGCTCTGGCAGATTGGGTGTGACGAGATCAGCAATGCCGACCAATTCTGCGATCAGCGCTGCCACTGCGTCAGTCTCGATTAGCGGGTCGCCGCTGGTCGCCACCATAACGGGGTCGAGCACGATCGGACGACCCGGAATTTGGCTGATAGTATCGGCAACTGCTGCGATCATGCTGGCATCGTGCAGCATGCCGATCTTGATCGCATCCGCGCCAATATCATCAAGGCAGCTGGTGATTTGCTGTGCGACAAATTCCGGCGGCAAGGCTTGGATGCTCTGCACGCCCAAGCTGTTTTGCGCGGTGACTGCGGTGATCGCGCTCATCGCATAGCCACCCAGCATGGTGATGGTTTTGATGTCGGCCTGGATCCCTGCGCCGCCCGAACTGTCCGATCCGGCGATCGACAAGATCCGTGGAGGCGTTGGGGCAGGTGGGGCGTCTTCGCTCACCCTTTAAATTTCCGCTCAGTCGATGCAGGATACTTCGCCTGCAAGGCTTTGCTGCGCGTGGGCCGATCCATCAATTCGCCGCCGCAATTGGGGCAAAGATCATCCATCGCCTCTGCGCATTCAGCGCAAAAAGTGCATTCAAAACTGCAGATAAAGGCGCCCGGTGCTGCGGCGGGCAGATCGGTGCCGCAGCGCTCGCAATCGGGGCGCATATCGAGCACTTAAATGGCGGCCTTTACCGCGTCGCAAATGCGGTCAACCACGGATTCGACTTGGGTGGCATCATCGCCTTCTGCCATTACGCGCACGAGCGGCTCGGTCCCCGATTTGCGGATCACCAGACGGCCCTTGCCTTCAAGCTCGGCTTCTGCCTCAGCAATCACAGCCTTCACGCTGTCATCTTCGAGCGGATCACTGCCTTCAAACCGCACGTTTTTAAGCAGCTGCGGCACACGATCAAACACATGCATCAATTGCGAGGCAGGCACGTCAGAGCGCACAAGGCTGGCAAGCACGCGCATGGCCGCAATCGTTCCATCGCCGGTCGTCGCATAGTCGCTGAGTATCATATGGCCCGATTGCTCGCCGCCAATATTGAACCCGCCCTTTTTCATCCGCTCGAGCACATAACGGTCGCCAACCTTGGTGCGTTCCAGCGTAAGCCCGATGCTGTCCAGATAGCGTTCAAGCCCAAGGTTTGACATCACGGTTGCGACCACGCCGCCGCCGGTCAGCTGCCCTTTTTCATGCATGCGGGTTGCGATCAAAGCCATCAGCTGGTCGCCATCGACCGCCTCACCCTTCTCATCGACGACGATCAAACGGTCGGCATCCCCATCGAGCGCGATCCCGATATCGGCTTTTTCTTCGACCACCTTGGCTTGCAGTGCGCCAAGCGAGGTAGAGCCGACCCCATCGTTGATATTCGTGCCATTGGGCGTGACACCCAAGGTGATCACTTCTGCGCCCAATTCCCAGATGACAGAGGGCGCAACTTGATAGGCAGCGCCATTCGCGCAATCGACCACGACCTTAAGCGTATCGAAGCGCACGTCGCTTGAAACTGATTGCTTTACGGCGTGAATGTAGCGCCCACGGGCATCATCAATCCGGCGTGCACGCCCAATCTGGCTGGCATCGACAAGCGCGGGTTGCAGTTCCAGCAACTTTTCGATTTCAACCTCGTCCTTGTCAGACAATTTGTAGCCATCGGGGCCAAATAATTTGATCCCATTGTCTTCATATGGGTTGTGGCTCGCTGAAATCATCACGCCCAGATCAGCGCGCATTTCGCGGGTCAGCAGCGCAATCGCAGGGGTGGGCAGCGGGCCGGTCATGATCACATCCATGCCAACGCTGGTGAAACCCGCCACCAATGCGCTTTCGAGCATATAGCCCGAAAGCCGCGTATCCTTGCCGATAACCACGCGGTGGCGATGCGCGCCGCGCATGAAATGTCCGCCAGCTGCCTGGCCGACTTTCATCGCCATTTCCGAAGTCATCACATCGGAATTGGTGCGGCCCCTGATCCCGTCAGTGCCAAAAAATTTGCGCGCTTTGCCTGTTGCCGTATCCGTCGCCATATCGGCTCTTCCCCAAGGTATTCGTCTCGCCCCGTGCTCTTTATACGACGGCGGCGTTTTGTCATTGCCATTTGTCATGGTGCTTTGGCGCGGTTATCGCGCGAAGGGAAGAGCGCATGGCGCGCAAGGGAGGTAAACAGTTTTGACACAGGGCACTGGCGAGCGTTTCGAGCTTGTGATTATCCGGCTCCCCGTCTTCTTGACATTGGCCGGGCTGATCGGCGGATTGCTGGCGGGCATGCTGCTGTCTGACGGAGGCCTGCCGGAAAGTGTGACCAAGAGCGTGGCTTTGGTTGGTACACTTTGGCTGCGCGCCCTCCAGATGACGATTATCCCGCTGGTCGCGTCCTTGCTGGTGCTGGGTATTGCGCAAATGGCGGAAGCGGCAAGGGCAGGGGCGGCTGCGCGCAAGTTCCTCTCCCTTGTGTTTGGCGTTTTGGTCGCGGGCGGTTTGTTTTCTGCGCTTACGATGCCTTTTGTGCTTGAGAGTTTCGACATTCCCAAAGATGCTGCATTTTTTGTGGCTGATGGAGCCAGTGCATCGGGCGAAGTGCCTGATGTGTTTGCCTTTATCGAATCGTTGATCGCGCCCAATATGATCGCAGCAGCAGCCGAAACGGCGATGTTGCCGCTGACGATATTCTTAGCGCTTTTCGCCATAGCCGTCTCGCGCCTGCCCGCCGCGCAGTCCGAGCGGATGCTGGGCTTTTTCCATGCGCTTGCCAACACGATGCTAATGGTGATTGGCTGGGTCTTGTGGATTGCGCCATTGGGCGTGTTCGCACTG
>CALLIO010000056.1 GCA_938009055.1 uncultured Altererythrobacter sp. | reverse complement strand
TGGCGAGATTGTGGACGGATATGCTGGTCCCGGCACAGCGGGCGGTGATAGGATCGCTGAACTGCTGGATGATGCGCTAGAGGGTGATCTGGCTGGCCTTGTAGTGCGGGTCAATTCGCCAGGCGGCTCTGTCACAGCGTCAGAAACCATTCGCACCGCCATTTTGCGTCACAAGGAAGCCAATGACATTCCCATTGCTGTATCCTTCGCCAATGTCGCGGCGAGCGGCGGCTATTGGGTTGGCACGGCAGGTGACCGCATTTTCGCAGAGCCTGAAACAATAACTGGCTCGATTGGTATCTTTGCGATCATCCCGACATTCGAGCGCACAGCTGCAGAGCTGGGCGTCAACACGGACGGGTTCCGCACCACGCCTTTGTCTGGCCAGCCAGATCTGGTGGCCGGCTTCACGCCAGAGGTGGACGGCATTCTTCAGGCCAATATCGAAAACGGCTATTCCGAATTTCTTGACCTAGTGGCCAAAGCGCGCGGCAAGACCAAGGAGCAAGTGGACGCGGTCGGTCAGGGCCGGGTCTGGGATGGCGGGACAGCTCGCCAGCTGGGGCTAGTCGATCAATTCGGCGGGTTGGACGAAGCGCTGGCATGGGTGGCTGAAAAGGCCGAGCTTGAAGAAGGCGATTGGCATGCCAAACGCTTGGGTTCAGAAGCTGATCCCTATCAGTCTGTGATCAGCCAACTGCTTTCCGGCGAAGCCCGCAGCACTGCTGCCAACGGCGATTTGTTTACTTACGCTGGCCGCAGTCAGGCACGCGTTTCTGCGCAAGTCTTGGCCGATCTTGAGCGACTAACATCGGTTAAGGGCATGCAGGCCTATTGCCTTGAATGCCCCAGCAGTGCGCGCCCCGCGCCAAAATCAGCAGAGCTTAGCTGGCTGCAAGCGATCAGCACCTATATCGCGCGCTGATCGCTCGCTTAACTTCGCTCGCTAGAACCGCCCGCTGATCGCGAAGCGCGCATTAATGGGCGCGCCGACCGTTACCTGATGCGTGCTATGCGCATTGGGGAAGTACAGCTCGTCAGTCAGATTTTCGACATTGACTTGAATGCGCAAATTTTCGCTGATGTCGTAATAAGCAGCCGCGTCTACCCGCAAATAGTCAGGCAGCACGGCGGTGTTGCCATTGTTGACGAAGCTTTCCGACTGGTAGGTTGCGCCAAGCCCAATGCCAAAGCGGTCGGTGATCTGAAACGCATTCCATAGCGACAGGGTGCTGTCGGGTAGCTCACGCGGACGCAGGCCTGTTGGCCCGTCCTGATCCACCTGCTCGCCATCCAGATAGCTGTAGCCAAGCGAGACTGACCAGAAGTCAGACAACTCACCCTGCAATTGCAACTCGAAACCCTGAATGCTGGAGTCAACGACAA
This sequence comes from uncultured Altererythrobacter sp., assembly GCA_938009055.1. Taxonomy (GTDB): domain Bacteria; phylum Pseudomonadota; class Alphaproteobacteria; order Sphingomonadales; family Sphingomonadaceae; genus Erythrobacter. The sequence goes on along the minus strand of CALLIO010000056.1, from coordinate 2,156 downwards.
CAAGTTGCGATGCATCATCGTCGTCTACCTGCGGCGAACTTTGCTCAATATCGAAAATCGCGGCGGTAAAGCTGAGGCGCGGGTCGATATCCCATTTGAGGCCCGCCTCCAGATTGGTGAAGGTGTTGGGCGCCAGCGCATCATTGTCGCCATTGATATTGGCAAATTGCTCGCCCGAACGCGGCAGGAAGCTTTCCGAATAGCTCACATAGATCGAGATGTTATCCTGCGGCTTGATGATAAGCCCGCCGCGCGGCGAGATTTCCTCATCCTTGCGCGTGCGCACTTCACCTGAAACCACATTGTCCACCTCGATATCGAAGCTGTCAAAGCGCGCGCCGATGACAAGATCCAACCAATCGGTGATCGCGATCTCATCCTGAATGAAGGCCGAGAAGACATTGATATCGACCAGCGTAAAATCATTGATGTCGCTAAAGTCGTTAGTGGTTGTCACCCCAAGCGAATTGATGCCGACACTATTGCTCAGAGCCAGCGGACGCGTGATCGTGAATATCTCATTGTCATCCGATGTCGTGTCCCAGAACGCATTGAAGCGGTCTTGATCCGAAGACGTATCGATATACTCTACGCCCGCAACCAAAGTGTGGCCGACACTACCCGTTTCAAATTCGCCGACGAGATTGCCTGACAGGATCAGGTTCTTGCGCTGGGTCGTGTCGATATAACCATCGAGCGTGACCACATCAGGGCTCGCTGCTTGATCGTAGGCAGAGGCATAGAAATTCGAATATACCTTGTCATAATCGCCGTAAAACCCGCTGACATTGACCTTGAAATTGTCGGAGAATTTGTGGCTGAGATTGGCGCGCAGCAGATGCGCTTCGAGCGTGGTGAAATTGTCTTCCGGATCGCCAAAAACAATGTCTTCGAACGCTTCAACCGGGCGGCCAGTGCTGCCGGTTGGAATCCCGCGATCAATGAAGCGATCGTGATTGGCATATTCGTAGGACAGATCGAGCGTTGTGTCCGGGCTGAGCGCAAAGCGAACAGTCGGGTTCAATCCAATCCGCTCGCCATCGTAAAAATCGCGGTGGTTATCGAGGCTTTCGTAGGATGCATTCACCCGCACAGCGATGGTGTCGCTTGCCGCAAGGTTGATATCACCCTGAACGCTCCATTCGCCGAATGTGTCGATAGCGACCTGTCCGCCGCCGAAGGTTTCGCCCAAGACGCCCTTCTTGGTGACGCGGTTCAAAATGCCGCCCGTGCCGCCGCGACCGAACAATAACGCATTGGGGCCGCGCAGGATCTCTACCTGCTCCAAATTATAGAGCCCGCGATAATATTGCACATCATCGCGCACGCCATCGATGAAGAAGTCAGCCGTCGAGCGAACCCCGCGAAAGACGATGGCATCGCGGTGCCCTTCGCCCTGACTGGTATTCACGCCCGGCGTGTAATCAATGATCTGGCCGATGCTGGTATAGCCGCGCTCCTCGATCTGCTCAGCGGTTGTGATCGTCAGGCTTTGGGGGACATCAATAATTGGCGTAGGCGATTTCAGCGCATTGACCTGATCGGAATAGAGGACATTGCCGGTGACAAGAATATCCCCCTCCTCCCTTTGCTCTTCAGCTTCCTCGGCCGCGGCCATCGGCGCAAAAGCAAAAGTTGCGAGCGCGCTGGCGCTCATTAGGGAGAGTTTGGTGATTTTCATGAAAGAGAGATGTCCTACTGGAGTTGATGACCAGCGGGCTAGTGCTATTGCGAATGAGTGTCAATAACATTGCGAACCATTCGCAAGAAATATGTCGCACAGCGAGAACTGTGGTCAATTGGACGCTAATCTTCGATCAGATCGGGGCCGCTGAAACTGCGCGGCTCTTGCCGCCAATCGCCTTTGGCAAACACAACTGTGTCGCCCGGCGCTATATCATCCAAGGCATAGCGGTCATAAGTGATGTGGATGAAATCGGGCGTGCCCCAGACTTTCACCGCGTTCCAATAGCGATCATCGCGAAAACCAACGAAATGGAGCGCTTTTGCGGAACTAGCCACCTGCAGCCCGAAGCGATGGCTTTGCAGGCGCGCGGCTTTGCGAAGCGGCACCATTTTGCGCAGCGACATACTCGGCAAAGCGTGCATCCACTTCCTCGCCGCTCAATCCAAATTGCTCGATTGCATAGCGATGC
>CALLIO010000055.1 GCA_938009055.1 uncultured Altererythrobacter sp. | reverse complement strand
TGTTGGCTGCGCAGCAATTGCCGCGAGATAGCTTGCGAGATCGGCCGATTGAGAAAACGCGAGACGATACCGTCCGTTGGCTTTCCCGTGGCAGCGATAATCGCCTTGTTTGCTTCATTGAGCGAAGGGGCGCGAGCATCCGACCCGCAGATCGAAGCGAGAAGCTCGGCGGCTTTGAGGGGCGCATTAGCCGCACCCTCGCGCTCTAATGTCCAAACGATATCGGGTGCCAACCGCGACAATTCTGACCGGCAAAAAGGGCTGAGCTGGCCCCCGCCACCGATAACAAAAGTTACTGTCTCACCCGGTTTTGCATCTCCTTCACGCATAAGATGATGCAAAGCGCGCGCGGCACACGGAACGCCGGCCACAAGCTGGTTGGCATAGGCTGCGCTTGGAAAATGGACGGCAATGCGGCTCATGAACTGCTTAGGGCTACCTCGAAATGGTCTTACCCAAGCATAAGGCGTTTCCCATTGCGCATTGCAAGAGGCTATGCTGCGAAATCCAGCCGGTACGGCTATGGAGTAAAAGTGAAAAGCAGCCTTCCCGATTCTGATGTTTCCTTGCCGCAGCGTCCGGCAGAACTGCAGGATTGGCTTAACGCGCGGCTTTATCATCCCTTGGCGGGAGGGCTGGCCTTGGCTTTGCAGCACACGCGCGTCACTCCCAATATGGTCTCAGCCGCTGGCTTTATCAGCCTTTGTTTCGCCGCGCTTATCTATGGCGGTGCTATGTATGGCGCAGCAGGGCCAGCGATGGCGGCATTAGGCCTGTCGATCCATATGACCTGGCACGTTTTGGATGGCGCAGATGGTGATCTGGCGCGGTTGACGGGACGCGCCAGCGCTATGGGTGAGGTGGTGGATGGGCTAAGCGATTATGCGGGCCACCTTGTCCTTTACGTCGCGCTTGGCTTCGCGCTTTCCGATCAGATCGGGATGCTCGCTTGGGGCTTGGCTGCAGCAGCAGGCATTGCCCGGATCGCGCAGGCAATTTTCTTCGAAACGCATCGGCGGCAATATCAATCTTGGGTCTATGGCCAATCATGGCTTGGCGCGCAGGGCGCTGAGCGGCCCGCGGGCATTTTGGGAGGATTGGCCGGAATCTACACAACTCTCGCGCGATGGATTGCTGCTGGGAGTGAGCGCATTGGCCCGTCTTTAGAGCGGATGGATAAGGCTGATCGCGCCAATTCGATTGAGCGATTGAAGGCGGCTTACAAACCGTTTCTCGCCCGCCTCAGCATATTGAGCGCGAATTACCGCACGCTGGCATTGGGCGCATCAATGCTGGCGGGAACGCCGCTCTATTTCTTTATTGCCGAAGCTGTGGTGCTGAGCGTTTTCGCGGTGGTTTTGTGGTTCCACGCGCGCCGCACCCATGGCCGGATCGCCGATCAGCTGGTGGCCAAAATTTCGCGATAGAGCGCGATATTATCCGCAGCAAACCGCTGCCAGCTTAGCTTCTTCGCGCGCGCCAAACCCTTTGTGCGCATGGCTTTCGCAAGCTCAGAATCGTCAACCACCTCGCGCAAAGCAGCGGCGATATCGGATGTATCGTGCGGATCGACCAGGCGCGCTGCACCCGCTGCAACCTGCGGCATTGCGCTCAAATCGCTGGTGATGACCGGGCAGCCGCAAGCCATCGCTTCGGCAATCGGATTGCCAAACCCTTCGCATAAGGATGGGTGGAGAAGCGCGGCAGCTGAACTGTAAAGCTGGACCAGCTGATCGCGCTCTAGGGTCTGCAAAAAATGCGTTCGTGCGGCAATCCCCAACTCACGCGCCAAGTTGCCCAGCGTGTTGCGGCCAGCTTGGCGCCGCTGGACGAGAACCAGATGGGTGGTCTCATCATCGCCAAACGCCTCGGCAAAGGCGCGCAATGCTCCCGCATGGTTCTTATAAGGTGCGTTCTGGCCAACGATCAGAACATAGCGCAATGCCTCGCCCAGACCCATTGCCGCCAAAAACCGCTCATCGCGTTCAGCCGGAGCAAACTGCGGGGACACACCTGACAAAGTAACGCGCGCCTTTCGCGCAGCGTCCCGATCATATTGCGCAATCGCATCCAGACTTGCCTGGCTCACCGTTGCGATCCGGTCTGAATATTTGAGCGCGCGGCGCATCCCATGGCCGTAAAAAGCGCGCTCGATCCGCCCATAAAGCCCGGTGCGGCACCAATCCGGATGGGTCAGCCACATTAAATCATGCACGGTCGTCAGCGTCTTCATGCGCAAGCCCGCAGGCAGGATATTGGCGGGCGCATGGAACAGATCAATACCGCTCAGATCGACGATCCTAGGCAGCAGCCACATAGTGCCCGGGCCATTGGCGGGGCTCGACACAATTATCTCATGCACATTGGGTGCATCGCTCAAAGGCGCAATCCGCTGCGGATGGCGCAGAAGGACAAAATCGAGATCGGGCTCAAGCCTCGGCGCGTGCTCAGCAAGGTTTTCCACCAGCTCGCCAATCCCGCTCGGGCGCTGGTTTGCATAACGGCAGTCGATGCAGATTGTGGGCATTATGCGGCAGTCTGTAAAAAGAACCAGAAAATGGCGATTGTGAACTTCCCTTGTTCGACACTACACTTGTAAGAGAATTGCTTGGCATCAGCCAGCACTTAGAGTTTTCAGATCGTGTTCATAGCTGGGGCGGTTGTGAACACAGCACAGTTGTTGAATAAGATGGTGGTGAATGCGCCCGATTAGAGTTGCAATTTTAGGTGTGGGAAATTGTGCGAGCGCGCTCGTGCAAGGCATCGCGCATTATCGGCGCAGCGGCGCGCTTACCGGCGTGATCCAGCAGGAAGTTGCAG
>CALLIO010000054.1 GCA_938009055.1 uncultured Altererythrobacter sp. | reverse complement strand
GCGGGCAGGTCAAGCAACAAGTTCTTTGGAGGCTCGTCTTGTTGCGGGTTGGCTTGCTCGCCGGAAGTCACAGCGGCGCGCGCTCCGGTGCGTAGGCGGGCTTGAGCGGCTACTCGAGCATCGCGGTCAGGGGACGCAGATCGCGCAGCCAAGAACCTGCGGGGCGATTCTACGCTCGTCATGGCATTCTGCGATGCGGAGGACAGACTGCCGACATTGGCATTGTACTGGCCGTAATTTCCACTCACCCGTGAGCGTTCCTGTGCCTCCCGCATGCGGAGTTCCTCCCGCCTGCGGCGTTCCTCAGCTGAGAGGCGGGCGTTTGTCGAGGCTGGCCGTGCGGGTTGATTGCCAGTGCCTGTCGGGCAGGGCCGCTCTCCTTCGCCGCCACAATCTGGCGCAGGTGTCTCAGCTTGAACTGAAGATGGTGGAGGTGGTGGCGGCGGCGCAACGCTGGCGCATCCCCATAGAGCGCCCGTAAGCAGCAAGCAGAAACTTCGCTTGAACATAAATTTGCGCATCCCCACCAAGTTCGCGTGGGGAATGTTTACGTCAGATTGTTCTGCTTGTCAGCCCAATTAGAGACCTGCAGCGAGACATTTGATCGAACAGTCACTGTTCTCAAGCCTGCCGCTCTATAGCAGTTAGCGATTGCGGTTGCCGTCTATTGCGCTGACTGCCTGATCGCTTCTTGGCTGAGCTCTTTCGCATAGCCGATTGTGTAGACCCATGGAACAATGCTGCGTGACATGGAATGATAGCCGAAATATCCCAGCTTTCCGTCGGGTTTGCGATACAGAAAACGGATGCGGTTCTCTTCTGGAAGAGCGCCCATCATCCGGTAGGCTTTTATTGGAAACTGGAAGGTCCGGTAGTGAACCGTGTCGAGCTCATCCGGCTTTTTATCATTGGGAATAGTAGCGGCTTTGACGTCGCTAAGCTCAATCAGGAGATCCTCTCCCCCTTCCGCAGTGAGGGTGAGGCCGTTGATCTTGTTCAAAGATGATATTGCGACTTTCGCATTCAAAGAGCCCGCAGTCGTATTGTCGTAAATGATGCCTTCGTGGCGGCCTTCTTTTGTCACACCAATATGCATCCGATAGCTGGTGAACATACCCCCATCTTCCGCCAGATCATCGGAAGCGGCATACCAGTTAAAATTCGCTCGCAAGTGCCGAGCGTTGGGGAGGTTGCCAAAAGGCGCATGGAAGGTAAAGCGCTGATCCTGCTCTGTTTTTTCATGCCAAGGCATGGCGGTGTCGCCAGTGGCCTCGGTGTCGTTTTGCTGCTGAAGCGCGGCCGCTGCGACGGGCAGTGCGGCAAGAGCGGCTGCGCCAAGCGCGGCGGATACGGCGGAGAATTTTGGCATCAATGCTCTCTAAAAACAGCCCTGAAGCCGAACGATGCTTCGGGTTACAGTGCCGCCCGTTCAGAATATTGTAGCAATGCGACAATTGCCCATGGTTGGGGCGACCTTGTTTAGCCTTCGCGCGTTTCTAGCCATTCTTCGAGCCATTTGATCGAATAATCGCCGTTCAAAATATCGTCCTGCTTCAAGAGTTCCTGATGCAGTGGGATATTGGTCACCGGCCCTTCGACCACCATTTCTTCCAGCGCGCGGCGCAGGCGCATGATGCACCCTTCGCGGTTGCGGCCATAGACGATCAATTTGGCGATCATGGAATCGTAATAGGGCGGGATCCGGTATCCGGCATAAAGCCCTGAATCGACCCGCACATGCATGCCGCCGGCGGGGTGATAATGGCTAACCTCGCCCGGCGATGGCGCGAAGGTGAAAGGGTCTTCGGCATTGATCCGGCATTCGATCGCATGGCCGGTAAACTCCAGCTCATCCTGAGTGACGGAAAGCGGCTTACCGTCCGCAATGCGGATTTGTTCGCGCACCAGATCAACGCCAGTGATTGCCTCTGTCACGGGATGCTCGACCTGAAGCCGCGTGTTCATTTCGATGAAATAGAACTCGCCATTTTCCCACAGAAACTCGATCGTGCCTGCGCCGCGATAGCCCATATCGCGCATCGCTTTAGAGCACACCTCGCCCATGTGCGCGCGCTCATCGTCAGAGATCACGGGGGAGGGGGCTTCCTCCAGAACTTTCTGGTGGCGGCGTTGGAGCGAACAATCGCGCTCGCCCAGATGGATCGCGCCGCCATTGCCGTCGCCGAATACCTGAAATTCGATATGGCGCGGATTGCCGAGATATTTCTCAATATAGACGGTCGCATCGCCAAAGGCTGCTGCCGCCTCGCTGCCTGCTTGGCTCATCAGAGTTTCGAGCTGGTCTTCACTTTCGCAGACCTTCATACCGCGCCCACCGCCGCCGCTGGCCGCTTTGATGATGACCGGATAGCCGACTTCGGCCGCGATTTTCTTGCCTTCTTCAGGATCAGAAACCGCGCCATCGCTGCCCGGAACCAGCGGCAAGCCAAGCTCGCCAGCCGATTTCTTTGCCGCAACCTTGTCGCCCATCGTATGGATATGTTCAGGCTTGGGCCCGATCCATTTGATGTCATGCGCTTCGACGATTTCAGCGAATTTCGCATTCTCTGAAAGGAAGCCATAGCCCGGGTGAATGGCATCGCAATCGGTGCATTCGGCTGCCGAGATAATGTTGGCGATGTTGAGATAGCTGTCGGTTGCAGCCGGCGGGCCGATGCACACGGCCTGATCGGCGAGGCGCACATGCATCGCATCGGCATCGGCGGTGGAGTGGACCGCAACCGTTTCGATCCCCATTTCATGCGCCGCGCGGTGGATGCGCAGCGCAATCTCGCCGCGATTGGCGATCAATATGCGTGAAATACCCATGGTTTGCTCGTCTTACCCGATCACGACCAGCGGCTGGTCAAACTCGACCGGCTGGGCATTGTCGACAAGGATCGCTTTGACCGTGCCCGATTTGTCGGCAGGGATCGGGTTCATCACCTTCATCGCCTCCACAATCAGCAGCGTATCGCCTTCCGAAACGCTGTCACCCACTTTGATGAAGGGCGCAGCTTCTGGATCGCTGGCGAGATAGAC
>CALLIO010000053.1 GCA_938009055.1 uncultured Altererythrobacter sp. | reverse complement strand
GCAATCAGCGGGAATGGCCTCATAGGAAACGCCAGCCGCATCCAACATGGCGCGGCGAGAGCTTGATTTCGAAGCCAATATAAGGGGGGAGGAAGTCATATTGGCTTCGACACCCCACCCACCGGACGCTCACGCCGCGCGCGCTCTTGCACAAGGCGGATAATCGCAGCGGCGCTTTCCTCAATCGATCGGCGCGTCACATCAATCACCGGCCAGCCGTTGTCGGCAAACATCCGCCGGGCAAATTGCAGTTCATCCTTGATGTGATCGCCATCGACATAGGATGTCTCTGTGCCTTCGTTCAAAGACAGCAGCCGATTGCGGCGGATTTGAATCAATCGCTCTGGCGCAGTTGTTAATCCCACTACCAAGGGATGGCGCAAACCAAACAAGGCCTTGGGCGGCGGGCTTTCAACCACAATCGGAATATTGGCGACCTTATAACCGCGATTGGCAAGATAAATGCTGGTTGGCGTTTTGGAACTGCGCGAGACTCCCGCCAGAATAATATCGGCTTGCTCCCAATCCTCCCATGCAATCCCATCATCATGAGCAATCGTAAACTGGATTGCTTCAACTCGCTCGAAATAGGCATCATCCATCAAGTGCTGGCGGCCCGGCTTGCCATGCGCTTCTTGACCCAATTGCGATTCCAGCGCTGCAGTCACGGCATCCAATGCTGGCACAGCGGGCAATCCCAATTGCCGGCAATGCTCTTCCAATCGTGCGCGGGTTTCGGCATTAACCAGAGTGAAGAGAACGAGGCCGGGATTGTCAGCCAGATCAGTGACAATCCGGTCCAAATGCTGTTTGGATCGAACCATTGGCCAAAAGTGGCGAATGACTTCTGCATCTTCGAATTGAGCGATCGCAGCTTTGGCGATCATCTCCAGAGTTTCACCTGTGGAGTCCGATACGAGATGCAAGTGAAGACGATACATGGCTGCGTTTTGAAGAACTCTTGGCCTTGTGGAAACATCTAGGCATAAACCACGGGAGAAGTCTGGCGACAAGATGGGGCATAGGTTTCATACCCAAAGCCGAGCTTTGATGGGTGGGCTTGCCGACAGGTCAGCTGACTTTTCGACAGTCTGGGGATAGCGGGCAAAAGATTGACTCGACTCAAGCAATCCGGCGATTCGGTGTCCAGCAAAACTCTGTTCATTGCGGGATGAATCGGGCAAGGCGCTGCAATCCCCGAAATCCACAGGGCCAACAAACACCACATTCTTCCTATAAATATATATATTTATTGATTGGACTCAGTCTCGATGCCTGGTTTGCTTCTCGACACTCTGCGCGGAACACTCCCTGATAATGCTCCCAAAAGGCGGCCCATGTGGCTGATGCGTCAAGCTGGGCGCTATCTGCCGGAATATCGCAAGTTGCGCGCTGAGAAGGGCGGTTTCCTGGCGCTGGTCTATGATAGCAAGGCAGCTGCTGAGATTACTTTGCAGCCAATCAAGCGATTTGGATTTGATGGAGCCATTCTCTTCTCGGACATTCTGATTGTCCCGCATGCCATGGGGCAAGGATTGGAATTTCTAGCAGGCGAGGGCCCCAAGCTTTCCCCGCCGCTAGTCGATGCAGTCTTGTCGGACTTTGAAGCAAGGCCAGATCGCTATGATGCGATTTACCAGACTGTGCGCTTGTGCTGCGAGCAGCTCAGTCCGGATGTCACAATGCTGGGCTTTGCAGGAAGTCCTTGGACTGTTGCGACATACATGGTGGCAGGCGAGGGCAGCCGCGATCAGCACGTGACACGCGAATTGGCTTTCAAAGACCCTAAAGCTTTCCAAGCGATCGTTGATGCAATCGTTGATCAAACAATTGTGTATTTGCGCGGCCAGATTGATGCAGGCGCAGAAGCTGTGCAATTGTTCGACAGTTGGGCGGGTAGTCTAGCTCCCGATGAGTTCGAGAAATGGGTCATAGCGCCCAATGCAGCGATTACAGGCGCAATAAAGGCCTCTCACCCTGCTACCCCTGTGATTGGCTTTCCAAAGGGCGCAGGAGCCAAGCTAGCAGCCTATGCTGCTGAAACAGGGGTCGATGCGATTGGCCTCGATGAAACCGTGGACCCTGAATGGGCGCATTCAATTCTTCCAACCGGCATGCCAGTGCAAGGCAATTTGGATCCATTGATGCTGATGGCAGGGGGAAATCGCTTAACCGATCGAGCCAAATTCATCCTCGATTGCTTTGCTGATCGGCCGCATGTTTTCAATCTGGGTCATGGGATTGGGCAATTCACTCCAATCGAGCATGTTGAAGCTTTGATTGAAGCTGTCCGAAACCATTCTATATAACGCTTCGATGCAGGAATATCTGGCTATGACATATCTTTGGCTCAAAGCTGGCCACATCATTTTCATGGTGTTTTGGCTGGCTGGATTGTTCATGCTGCCGCGCCAGATGATTTATCTTAGCGATCATGAAGCAGGCTCTGAAGGCGAAGCGAAGTGGGCCGTGCGCATGGGCAAATTGCGCAAGATAATCCTCACTCCAAGCTTGCTGATTGTCTGGGTTCTTGGCTTGGCATTGGCGATGTCGACCGGCGCATTTTCCCAAGGCTGGTTCCATGTGAAATTGCTGCTGGTCTTCGTCCTCACGGGCTATCACGGCTGGCTGGTTGGGCAGTCCAAGAAAATGGCTGGCGGGATCCGGCCTTTGAGTGAAAAGCAATTGCGGCTGATTGGCGAAGTGCCCGGCCTCTTGCTGATCGTGATAGTTATCCTCGTAATTGTCCGCCCCTTTTGAGCGAAATTTGCTCTAGCGCGTCCATTGGCGATTGACGCGCCTGTAGCCCGCGCGTAATTCGTGTCTACCAATCGGCTTCCAGCTTTGCTGCTCAAAGCAAAGCGAGTCTGCTTTCTCCAAGCCCCAAGTTCGCATTTTCATGCGACACTGACTTGCCGAGCTCACAAATGAAAAATACCAATACGGAAATACAAAATGCATCTTAAAGATCTGAAATTAAAACCTTCTGCTGAGCTCGTCAGCATGGCAGAGGAATTGGGCGTCGAAGGTGCTTCGACTATGCGCCGGCAGGATTTGATGTTCTCAATCCTGCGCGAGCTTGCCGAGGATGAAGATTACACTGCCAACATCATGGGCATTGGCACGATTGAAGTGCTCCAAGATGGGTTCGGCTTTTTGCGTTCGCCAGAAGCGAATTACCTTGCTGGGCCGGATGATATTTATGTCTCGCCCAATCAAATCCGCAAATGGGGTTTGCGCACTGGCGATACTGTCGAAGGCGAGATTCGCGCACCAGGCGAGGGCGAGCGCTATTTTGCTCTCACTAGCCTCAGCACCGTCAATTACGAAGATCCAGCGCAAGTGCGCATGCGGACCAATTTCGACAATTTGACGCCGCTTTACCCGGAAGAGAAGCTGTCACTCGACACGCTCGATCCAACGGTGAAAGACAAATCAGCGCGCGTCATCGATATCATTTCACCGCAAGGCAAAGGCCAGCGTGCCTTGATCGTTGCGCCGCCGCGCACAGGTAAAACGGTTCTGCTTCAGAACATTGCCAAGGCGATCACGGATAATCACCCTGAAGTGTTCCTGCTGGTTCTGCTGGTGGATGAACGCCCGGAAGAAGTTACTGACATGCAACGCAGCGTTAAGGGCGAGGTTATCTCCTCTACCTTTGACGAGCCAGCAACGCGCCACGTCCAAGTGGCCGAAATGGTGATTGAAAAAGCCAAACGTTTGGTTGAGCACAAGCGCGATGTTGTGATCCTGCTCGATTCCATCACGCGTCTGGGCCGTGCGTACAACACGGTTGTTCCATCATCGGGTAAAGTGCTGACCGGTGGTGTCGATGCGAACGCACTGCAACGGCCCAAGCGCTTCTTTGGTGCTGCACGCAACATTGAGGAAGGCGGATCGCTTTCGATCATTGCAACCGCGCTGATTGATACTGGCAGCCGGATGGATGAAGTGATCTTTGAAGAATTCAAAGGCACGGGCAACTCTGAAATCGTGCTTGATCGCAAAGTCTCTGACAAACGCATCTTCCCAGCATTGGATGTTGGCAAGTCTGGTACGCGCAAGGAAGAGCTGCTGGTCGACAAGGACAATCTTTCGAAGATGTGGGTGCTACGCCGGATTCTCATGCAAATGGGCACGGTCGATGCGATGGAATTCCTGCTCGACAAGATGAAGGATTCGAAGACCAACGAAGACTTCTTCGACACGATGAACCAATAAGCTTGGGGCGCAATTTCAGCGCGTTATCCATTGGTTTACGCTCACCCGTTAGGAACCTTTTCCGAGAAAAAGGGTTCGCAATGGAATTGGTCGCTTACACAAGCCAAGCTTCGGCAGGCGTGGATGGCAGTGATGTCTTTGGCATCGTTGCTGTCTCTGCGCGCAACAACGTCAATGCCGGGCTGACAGGCGTGCTGTTTTTCAAAGATTCACGCTTCTTCCAAATTTTGGAAGGATCGCCCGATGAAATCGATCATTTGCTGGGAAAGTTGCAAGAGGATTCGCGCCATCACAGCGTAGAAATCGTCAGCCGGACAGTCACTCAGCAGCGCTATTTTCCCGAGTGGAATATGAAGCGCGTTTTCAATCTGAATGCTGATGAGGAATCCGCTCAAGTCCGCGAGAAAGTCGCTTCACTTGCCAATGGAGATGGGTTGTGCCGCGAACTTGCGCGTTTCTTCGATGGAGAGAATTTCAAAGCTGCATAAGCTTGGGATCTCAGCTCAACTCTTCATCATCTCGAGTTGTCTGCCCATCATCTCCCACACTTTGTTGATGGCTTTGAGTGGGCGAACCATCACTTTGAAATCAATGATCTTGCCGTCATCATCGAACGTGATGATGTCGACACCATTGACTTTGATCCCTTCCATTTCCGTTTGAAATTCCAGCACGGCCGTATTGCCGTCCACGACTTCGCGCAGATACTCAAAACTGTCATTGCCCAGCGTCATTCCTGCAGCGCTTAAGTACGCTGTCACAATCGCGCGGCCTTCTTGCGGCGTGTGCACAACGGGCGAGTGGAAGACGGCATCCTCGTGCAGGATTTCAGCCAAAGCGTCTGGCTTTGAACCTGCATCAATCACGTCATGCCATTCTTTCAATCCTTGGGCTGCGACACTCATTGCACTCTCCTGAACGTTTCTGCGCTGGCGGCATTCCAATGGCGTGCATAGCGCGTGCGGTCCGGATCACTCAGAAGTTCACCCGGCTTTAGAAAACTGTAGATTTTGTCGATGGAATCAGAGCGTGCGCCATTCACTCGCTCGCGCATATCAACGGGTTCGATTTGCCACGGATTGTCGAGCCCCATCGCTGTCACAATCTCTTTCAAGCTGTGCAAAGTGCTTTGATGAAAGCGAGCCACTCGCGGTGCTTTGTCTTCGACCACTAACCCACTTTGCCGCCAGCTTGATTGTGTTGCTACACCAGTGGGGCAATGGCCTGTGTGGCATTCCATTGATTGCACGCAGCCAAGCGCAAACATGAAGGGGCGCGCAGCATTGCACCAATCAGCGCCAAGGGCGAAATTCTTAGCCATTTTCGCGCCGGAATGGACTTTGCCGGATGCTCCCAAAGCGACTTTGTCTTTAAGCTCAGCTCCTACCAATGCATTGCGCATAAAGATCAAACCTTCGCGCAATGGCATTCCAACGGAATTGCTAAGCTCAAGTGGGGCTGCGCCTGTCCCGCCTTCTGCTCCATCAATGGTGATGAAATCGGGATGCAAACCCGTTTGATGCATAGCTTTGGCCAGTGCCATCACTTCATGCGGCTGGCCCACACACAATTTGATGCCAACGGGCTTGCCGCCTGAGATTTCGCGAAGCTCACTAAGCCATTCGAGCAATTCAATGGGGGTCGAGAACGCCGAATGCGCAGCAGGCGAATTGACTGTTTCACCAATGGGGACGCCGCGAGCTTCAGCAATTTCCTGCGTGACTTTCTTGCCGGGAAGCACACCGCCATGCCCAGGCTTTGCGCCTTGGCTGAGTTTGATTTCTACCATCTTGACTTGAGGATTGGCCGAATTGTCCTTGAATTGCTCAAGATCAAATTTGCCATCTTTTGCTCGCGCTCCGAAATAGCCAGAGCCAAGCTGCCAGATCAAATCACCGCCGGGGGACGAATGATAACGGCTAATGCTGCCTTCGCCGGTATTGTGCGCAAATCCGCCCATTTTAGCGCCAGCATTCAATGCTTCGATTGCACGAGCGGAAAGCGAACCGAAACTCATGGCAGAGATATTGAGCAGCGATGTATCGTAAGGCTGCTTGCACGCTGTTTCACCAATGCGCTTGCGCCATTCATCAGGCACATCAGCATTGGGCAATGCAGAATGGCTCAGCCAATCATATTCATCGGAGTAGACATCCAATTCCGTTCCAAAAGGATGCTTGTCATTGTCGCCCTTGGCCCTGGCATAAACCAAAGCTCGCTCTTCATGGCTAAAGGGGCGGCCTTCCAAATCGCCTTCAACGAAATAGCTTTGCGCAAAGGGGCGCAAATCCTCAGCCAGCCAGCGGATCCGGCCCACCAATGGATAATTGCGCCTGATGGTATGCGTTGATTGGAGAAAATCCCACAAAGCGACTGCAAAGAGCGCAAGGAGCAGCACCGTCAGCACATAGCTCACAGGCCAGCTATGCTGGACAAAGGCAATCGCAGCAGCGGCTAGCAAACTAAGTGGGATTACGTAACGCCAAGGCATAATTTCAAGGGCTTATCAGGCTTTGCACTTGGGTCAATTTTGCAAGGCAACTTGCAGTTGATGTTTCCGCCACCCAAATAGGAGTTGGAGCAGGAAAGGACACAATCATGAAATTCAAGATCGAGATTGATTGCACGCCGGAAGAAGCACGCGATTTCATGGGATTACCCGATTTGACGAAGCCCAATGGTGTCTATGCTGAAACCATGGCGAAAGCCATGAAGGGTGTCAGCAATCCTGAACAATTGAAGGATTATGCTGAGCAATTGGCGCCAATGGGCCAAGTGGGATTGAAATTGTTCCAAAGCTTTGTTGAAGGGGCGGGGGCTTCCTCGAAAAGACCCAAGAAGCCTTCTTCTAACGACTGAATGCGTTAAAGGCTCATCATAAATGAGCGAAACAATCTTTGCCTTATCAAGCGGGGCTCCGCCTGCTGCCATTGCGATCATTCGCATCAGTGGACCTGATGCTGGCTTGGCTTTGCAAAAGCTGACTGGCAGCGACATTGCACCGCGCCGGCCTCGTCTGGCGAAATTGGCGAATGATGCAGGCGATCTTCTCGATGAAGCTTTAGTCTTATGGTTTCCTGGGCCAAACACAGCCACTGGCGAAGATCTGGCTGAATTGCATTGCCATGGGGGCAGGGCAGTGGTTGCTGCTGTTGAGCAAGCTTTAGCAGCGATTGAGGGTTTACGAGCCGCTGAGCCTGGCGAATTCACTCGCCGCAGCTTTGCAAATGGCCGGATGGATTTGGCCGAAGCAGAAGGCTTGGCCGATTTGCTGTCAGCGGAAACAGAGCTTCAACGCTCTTCAGCAATTGCAATGGCTGGCGGTGCATTATCCTCTCAAGTGGAAGATTGGCGCAAGCAATTGCTAGTGCTGTCTGCTGAAGTGGAAGCAGCACTCGACTTTTCTGATGAAGATGATGTTTCGGAAATGCGCGGCGATTTTGCAAGTGATCTGAAGAGTTTGCAAAGTGATCTTAGCATTTGGCTTGATCGCCCCAAGGCAGAGCGATTGGGGGAAGGGTACCGGATCGTCCTTGCTGGGCCACCCAATGCCGGAAAATCCACTTTATTCAATGCATTAGTCGAAAGTGAAGCAGCAATCACTTCACCAACAGCAGGCACAACGCGCGATGTGATTGAGCGTTCTGTCGCTATCGAGGGGATACCCTTCACATTCGTTGATACAGCGGGATTGCGCCAATCAGACGATGAAGTTGAGGCAATTGGAGTTGAGCGAGCAGAAAAGCAATTGGAGTGTGCGGATTTAGTCTTATGGCTAGGCAGTGAAGGGCAGGGCCCCAAACATGCTTGGGAAATACAAGCACAATGCGACAGACCTGACTTAATTATCAAAACACATGCACAAGCCATTGTGTCAGCAAAGACTGGCCAAGGCATGGATCAATTGAAACTGGCTTTGATTGAGCAAGCTCGAAATGCGCTTCCCAAACCTGGCGAAGCAGCATTAAACGCTCGCCAGCATGATTTGATTTCGCAAGCTTCGACTGCATTGGAAGCAGCGTCTCAATTGACTGATCCATTGCTGATTGCTGAGGAATTGCGCAATTGCCGTTTGGCATTCGATCGTTTGATCGGCCGAGCCACTACGGAAGACATGCTCGACAATCTGTTTGGGCGATTTTGCATTGGCAAGTGATCTGAATTTGAATGTTTCACGTGGAACATTCGCTTTGACGCTCTAACTTCGCTCGA
>CALLIO010000052.1 GCA_938009055.1 uncultured Altererythrobacter sp. | reverse complement strand
GTAACGCCTGAATTGCGCGAGACTTTGACCGGCGAGTTGCAAATCGCAGCCCTTGCCGATCTGAGCGCGCGGATCGAAGAGCAAGTCGATGATGGCATGCCGCTGAGCGAAGTCGCCGAGGACCTCGGCATCGAGGTAACGACAACCGCAGAATTGACAGCCGATGGCCGTGTCTATCGTTCGCCTGGCGAGACTGCACCTGCAGAACTTGCCCCTGCGCTCGAAACCGCGTTCCAGATGGACGAAGGCGAGCCAGAATTGACCGAGTTGGTTCGTGGCCAGATCTATCTCGTCTTCGAAGTCGGCGAGATTACGCCTTCGGCAACCGCGCCCTTGGACGAGATCAGGGAACCGCTCACAACCGCATGGAAGCTGGATGAAGGATCAAAACTGGCAAAAGCAGCCGCTGACCGGATCATGGAACGGGTCAATGGCGACAGCTCGCTTTCAGCGGCGCTGAGCGCCGAGGACACTCGGCTGCCGCCGGTTGACAATGTGAACCTGGGTCGACGCGAAATCGTTGGCCAAAATGGTCAGGTGCCCCCGCCCCTTGCGCTGATGTTCTCGATGGCAAGCGGCACAGTGAAACGGTTGGAAGCGACGCAAAGCCTTGGCTGGTTTGTGATCGATCTTGAAAACATCTCGGCTGATCCGGTGGAGGAAGGCAATCCTCTAATCGCTGCCACATCTCAGCAGCTGCAAAGCGCGCTGGTGGGTGAGTATTCAGCCCAGCTGACCAAAGCGATGGCTGAAGAGATCGGCGTTGAGCGCAATGAGGACGCAATCGAGGCGGTTCGCAAGCAATTGCTAGGCGAAACCTGACCAATCGCCTTGCCCGAAACTCAGCCCCTTCTTCATGCTCCGCTCAATGCAGGTCCGGCGGCAGACGCGCTGGCGGCGGGCAAACCTGCGCTGGTCTGGCGCAAGATCATCGCCGATACCGAAACACCGGTTGGTGCCGCGGCAAAGCTGATCGAGCCGGAACGAGGCGATTTTCTGCTCGAATCGGTTGAAGGCGGCGAAATTCGCGGGCGCTATTCGCTACTTGGGATCGATCCTGATCTGGTCTTTCGGGCTTCTGAGACAGGCGCAGAGATCAACCGCATCTGGCAGCATGACAAAATGGCTTTTGTCCCGCTTGATGGCGATGGGCTGAGCGAATTGCGGCATTTGTCAAAAGAATGCCAGATCGACGTACCCGAAGGGCTGCCGCCAGCGCTCGCCTGCCTTGTGGGCTATTTCGGCTATGAAACCATCGGCCTTGTCGAAAGCATTCCGCGCGCAGCCGATAGCCCGCTTGCCCTGCCCGACATGCTGTTTGTGCGCCCAACGCTGATCCTCATCTTCGACAGTTTGAGCGATGAGCTATATTGCGTCGCCCCGATCTGGGAAGCGAGCGATCCACTTCGCGCAATCGAGCGTGCGGGCGAGCGGATCGATAGAGAATTGGCCAAACTGGCATCGGCTATCGCCCCTTTGCAAGCCGCGAACAATTTGCCGGAGATGGCGTTAGAGCCGGTAATGCCGGGCGAAGATTACAAGTCTCTGGTCGCGCGGGCGAAGGACTACATATTGGCAGGCGACATTTTTCAGGTCGTGCTGGCCCAGCGTTTCACCTGCCCCTTTCCCCTCCCGCCCTTCGCGCTCTACCGCGCTTTGCGGCGCGTGAATCCATCGCCCTTCCTTTATTTCCTCGACCTGCCCGGATTTGCCGTCGTCGGATCGAGCCCAGAAATTCTTGTCCGCGTAAGGGATGGCGAGGTCACAATCAGGCCCATCGCCGGCACACGCCCGCGCGGGGAAACTGCCGCGCAAGATAGCGAGAATGAAGCAAGCCTGCTTGCCGATGCAAAAGAGCGGGCCGAACATTTGATGCTGCTCGATCTGGGTCGCAATGATGTTGGCCGCGTATCAGCGCGCGGCTCGGTAGAAGTCACCGAAAGCTTCACCATCGAACGCTATAGCCATGTGATGCACATTGTTAGCAATGTGATCGGCAAGCTTGCTGAGGGGACCGATGCGCTCGATGCGATGTTCGCTGGCTTTCCCGCGGGAACCGTAAGCGGTGCGCCCAAAATTCGCGCTTGCGAGATCATCGCAGAGCTGGAACCCGAAGCGCGCGGCGCCTATGCTGGCGGCGTTGGTTATTTCGCGCCCGACGGATCGGTGGATAGTTGTATCGTCTTACGCACAGCGGTTGTGAAGGATGAAGTGATGCATGTGCAGGCCGGAGCCGGTATCGTGGCCGACAGCGATCCTGACTATGAGCTTGCCGAATGCAAGGCCAAGGCGGGCGCGCTGATTGCTGCTGCGACAGAGGCCGCGCGCGTGGCGGGCGAAAGTGGGTTTGGACAATGATGGAAATGCGTTTTTCTAGCACCTTGGTATCAGCAGCGGTTTTCGCGAGTAGCCTCGCGCTGACCGGATGCCAGCAGGAGCCAGAGGGCGAACCGGTGATGCGGACCGAGATCGGCTCGGGCGTTGCGGAAGAAATCGCGGCGGCTCCAACCCCGCAGCCCAATGATTCAACTGCCATCGAGCCCTCTGTCGATTCTGATTGCCGCTCGGTTAGTTTCGAAGGAGCAGCGCTAACCCATTGCGTCGCTGATCCTACCCAGCACCGCATCAAAACCGTGCTCAACAATTCCGATGGCAAGCCTTATCGCTCGCTGCGCGCCTATGCCGATGCGGTCGGCAATGAGGATGATACGATCGCATTTGCCTTTAACGCAGGCATGTTCGACGAGGAAGGCGATCCAATCGGCTATTTTGTCGAGGATAAGGAGCGCTTGTCACGCCTCAACCGGGCAGATGGCCCGGGCAATTTTCATATGAAGCCCAATGGCGTCTTTTACGGCACCGGCGGCAAATGGCGCGTGACCAGCACCGAATGGTTCTTCAAAACCGTGCGCGATAGGCCCAGCTTTGGCACCCAGTCTGGCCCCTTGCTGGTGACAGCGGGAAATTTGCATCCAGAGATTACAGAGGATGGTCCATCAAAGGCAGTGCGCAATGGCGTGGGCGTGGATGCCGCTGGCAAGGCGCATTTTGTGCTTTCCGAAACGCCTGTCTCTTTCGGCTTATTGGCGCGTTTTTATCGCGATGAGCTGAAGACCGACAATGCGCTTTATCTCGACGGCAATGTCTCGGCATTGTGGGATCCCGCAACCGAGCGGATTGATGTGGGCGCGCCCATTGGCCCGATCCTTGTCGTGACCAAGCGCGAGGGCGGATGATGGCTGCTGCGCCCGACATTCTGGTGATCGACAATTACGACAGCTTCACCTTCAACCTCGTTCATTATCTAATGGAATTGGGGGCAGAGGTGCGGGTCGAGCGCAATGATGCGATGAGCGCAAGCGATGCGCTTGCAACCGGCGCGCACGGCATTCTGATCTCGCCCGGCCCCTGCACGCCCAATGAAGCGGGCATGAGCCTTGATCTGGTTGCGGCCTGCGCTGATGCTGAAAAGCCTCTCCTGGGCGTGTGTCTTGGCCACCAAGCGATTGGCCAGCATTTTGGCGGCAGTGTCGAGCGCGGCGGGTTAATGCATGGCAAAACATCGCCCGTCACCCATGATGCCAGCGGCGTCTTCGCTGGGCTCCCCAGCCCCTTCACCGCCACGCGTTATCACAGCCTTGTGGTAAAGGGCGCGAGCGATGCACTGATCGTTAATGCATATTCCGATGATGGTTTTACGATGGGGTTTCGTCACCAGACCCTGCCCATTCACGGCGTGCAGTTTCACCCGGAAAGCATCGCAACCGATCACGGTCATGCGCTGCTCGCCAATTTCATGCGCCTGTGCGGTTTGATCCCTGAAAGCGTTGAGGCATGATCGAGCTTCCCAGCGGCGATAAGCCGCTTTCACAGACCGAGGCGGAAGAAGCCTTTGCGGCCCTGCTCGATGGCGAAACCAGCGATGCGGAGATTGAACGCTTTCTCATTGCCCTGTCGCGGCGCGGCGAAAGTGCAATCGAAATCGCCGCCGCAGCCAAAGCCATGCGCGAGCGGGTAATACCCATCGCGGCGCCAGATAATGCGATTGATTGCTGCGGCACGGGCGGTGATGGGCAGCACACGCTCAATGTCTCAACCGCCGTTAGTCTGGTCGTGGCGGCATGCGGCGTGCCAGTCGCCAAACATGGCAATCGAGCAGCCTCATCCAAATCGGGCGCGGCTGACACGTTGGAAGCGCTTGGCCTTGATTTGGATGCGGCCGGATGCTGCGCGGAAAAGAGCTTGGCTGAAATCGGTATCGGCTTCCTCTTTGCCCGTGTCCACCATCCAGCCCTTGGCCGGATTGCGCCGATCCGCCAGAAAATTGGCACGCGCACAATCTTCAACTTGCTTGGCCCCTTGTGCAATCCGGCGGGCATCACGCGCCAATTGATCGGGATTGCCCATCCGCGCTTGGTCCCGATCTATGCTGAGGCAAAGGGCATGCTCGACGCCAGCCCTTCCTTTATCGTCTCCGGTGATGAGGGTTTGGACGAGCTCAGCTTGGCAGGCGGAAATGATCTGGCCGATGTGAACAGCGGCACGGTTACAATGCGCCGCATCAATGCCAGCGATATTGGCATTGCCAACGCGCCGCTTGCCGCGATCCAGGGCGATGATGCGGCGTTTAACGCGGCGGCTCTTGCGCGCTTGCTCGATGGAGAAAAAGGCTCCTATCGCGATGCCGTACGACTGAACGCAGCGGCAACATTGCTGGTTGCTGGCAAAGCTAAGGATTGGCCCGAGGGGGCAGCACTGGCTGGCAAAGCCCTCGACAGCGGCATGGCCAAGCAATTGCTGGCCCGCTGGATTGAAATGACGGTTTAGCTAATGAATAAGCTTGAAGAAATTTGCGCCAATAAGCGTAAGGAAGTCGCAGCACGCCAAGCTGCTGTCTCGATCATCGATCTTGAGATTCAGGCCGAATCTGCAGGCGCCGTGCGAGGCTTCGAGAACGCTTTGCGCCAAGCGAGCAAACACGGTTTTGGCCTCATTGCAGAAATCAAGAAGGCCTCGCCTTCTAAGGGGCTAATCCGAGCGGATTTCCGCCCGGCAGATCATGCGCGCGAGTATGAAGCTGGCGGCGCCGCGTGCTTATCCGTCCTCACCGATGCGCCCTATTTCCAAGGGTCTGAGGACTATCTGATCGCAGCGCGTGCGGC
>CALLIO010000051.1 GCA_938009055.1 uncultured Altererythrobacter sp. | reverse complement strand
AATGGCAAAAGTTCGCAAGAGCCGCGAAACAATAGTCACCGAAGTCAATTGAGCGCGTGCGCAGAAAATCGAAAAAGGAATAGGTGATAATGGTTTCTAACGGTGAAAGCTGGATTGCCTTTGCGATTGTTCTGGCCTCGGTTTTAACTGCGTGGCTGATGAATTACCGGGCACCCAAAGTGCGCGCATTTGGAACCTTGCTGGCAGCACTAGGATGCTTCGCCGTTGTCGCATGGTTTGCATCGATGCTGGGAACAGGCATCTTAGAAAATCCTAAGCCCAATCAAACCCCAATGGATTCAGCCAAGCCCGCGCTGCTTTGGGCGCAGGCTGCGCTTGCCCTTGCTGCTGGCTTGATGCTGTCACGGGCTGCAATGATGCAGTTCGCCAATACTGAGCCTTTGGACTTGCCCGCCGCCAATGAAGATGGGCGCTACGGAATGGTTTCGCGGGTTCTCCATTGGACCACGGCCATCCTGTTTCTGTCATTGATCCCGATAGGCATGTTCGCCTCAATAATTCCGGAGGGAACTTGGTTCCGCAATCAGTATTATGTGGTGCACAAGACGATTGGGGTTTTGGTGTTTATGCTGCTTCTCATCCGGTTGCTCTGGAACCGCCGATCAAAGCGCCCTGAGCTTGATGCGTCACTCAAACCGGTTGAGCGCAAATGGGCGCACCGTGTGCACATCGTGCTCTATGTTATGCTGATTGCAATGCCGGTCACAGGCTATGTAATGACCAGCTTTCATGGATTTCCAACCTATTTCTTCGCTCAGGAGATTCCGCCGCTATGGGGCAAGAGTGATGCCTATATTGTCTGGGGACTGTTCCATAAATACCTGCTGCCCTATGTGCTGTATGTTGTTCTAGGCGCGCACATACTGGGCGCTTTGAAGCACTATTTTGTCGACAAGCATGCAGGCGCATTGAAGCGAATGGTTGGATAGCGGGGCTTTTCTTGGCGAGCGGCTCCAAGGGAATGATCCGTTTACCGCGCGTCCGCTTCCCACCCCAATAGCCGCCGCTCAGCAATCGCGTTCAGCCTTCCATTAGCGGGCTTGCCGCGAAGCTACACCTCATAATCCGCAATCGGTTTCAGCAGGTCATAGCGTTCAACCAAAGGCTCATGCCCAAGGTCGGGAAACTCCAGTTCTGGCGGCTCAATATGCGTATCGGGCAAGCGGTCGAGCAGATCGCGAACCAGCGTTAAACGCCCGCGTTTCTGATCGTTGAAATCCACCAAGGTCCACGGGGCATGATCGCTATGCGTGGCCGCCAGCATCGCCTCGCGCGCCTTGGTATAAGCTTCATATTGTTCGCGCGCGGCAAGGTCGATGGGCGAGAGCTTCCAGCGTTTCAGTGGATCTTCCAGCCGTTCGGCCAGTCGCTCCTCTTGGTTCACTTGATCAGTGGTAAGCCAATATTTGAACAATAAAATTCCGTCATCGGTCAGCTGTTTTTCAAAGGCAGGAACGGCTTCCAAGAACGCGTTAACTTGTGGCTGGGTGGCAAAGCCCATCACTTGCTCAACGCCTGCACGATTGTACCAGCTGCGGTCAAACAGGGTGATTTCGCCAGCCGAGGGCAAATGCTTGATATAGCGCTGGAAATACCATTGCGTTTGCTCTTCTTCAGTGGGCTTGCCGAGCGCGACAATGCGGCATTGGCGCGGGTTTAAACGCTGCGACACTGCGCGGATCGCACCGCCCTTACCCGCCGTATCGCGCCCTTCGAACAGCACAACAATCCGCGTGCCCGTTGCCTTTGCCCAACGCGCCATGCCAACCAGTTCCAACTCCAATGGATCGAGCAGCTTCTCATAATCCTTGCGCTTCAATTTGCTGTCCGTCTTGGCCAAGCCATACTCCCTAATTGCGCCTGCGAGAGGCCGGTGATAATGTTTCGGTTGAAACCATGACCTCGCAAGCTCCCACTCTAGACGATTTTTCCGCGCTTCCCGAATTGCCGGACGGGGTTTTCACCGCTCCGCTGCAAAAACCAGCGGAATTGGGCGAGGATTGGATCGAGCCAGCACAGGCCGATTATGGCGCGGCAGAGCACGCAATTTGGGATGATCTGTTCGCGCGGCAGATGGAGGTTTTGCCCGGAAGAGCAGCCAGCACCTTTATGGCAGGGCTTGAGAAACTGGATTTGTCGCGCGGCGGAGTGCCTGAATTTGCACGGCTTTCCAGCGAGTTGGGTGAGTTAACGGGATGGAGCATCGTGCCCGTTCCAATGCTCATCCCCGACCATGTGTTCTTCTGGCATCTGGCCAATCGGCGCTTTCCCGCGGGCAATTTCATCCGCACCCGCGAGACATTTGACTACATCCAAGAGCCCGATGTCTTCCATGATGTATTCGGCCATGTGCCGATGCTCACCGATCCGGTATTCGCCGATTACATGCAGGAATATGGCCGCGCCGGATGGAAGGCGATGCGCTATAACCGCTTGAAAGCATTGGGCGCGCTCTATTGGTACACGGTGGAATTTGGGCTGATCGAAGAAGCGCCAGGCGACATTCGCGCCTATGGCGCAGGGATCCTTTCTGGCCCGACTGAAGCAAAATTTGCAGTTGAAGCGCAAAGCCCCAACCGCATTATGCTGCAAGTCGACCGCGTCATGCGCACCGATTATGTCATCAGCGATTTGCAGCCGACATATTTCGTGATCGAAAGCTTTGAAGATTTGTTCCGGCAAACCGTCGAACGCGATTTTGATCGGCTGTACCGCAACCTTGCCCCAGCCTTTACCTATGCCAATTCAGCGGTGATTGATGTCGATTATGTGGTCCATCGCGGAACTCAGGAATATCTCTTGAGAGGTGGGCGGGCGAGCGGCGCGCCTGCGGATTAAAGCCATAGGTCTCAGCCTATCTCGACTTATCTAGGGGTTATCTCTGAAAGATAATGTCCAAATTTATAGGAACCACAAAAGGCCTATCCCCATCGCAATGCGGTAGATCACAAAGATCAGCATCGAAGCTTTCTTCAAGAAGTTCATCAGGAAGGCCATGGTCGCAAAAGCTGCCACAAAGGTGAGCGCACCTGCGATCAGCGCATCCAGCGCCAGCGCTGTCCCAGCCTCGAAAATCTCAGGCACGATTAGCACCCCTGCGCCAGCAACAGCGGGTATCGACAGGAGGAAGGAGAAGCGCGCAGCCTCAACCCTTGTATAGCCCAAGAAACGCGCCGCTGTCATCGTGACGCCCGAACGCGACGTGCCCGGAATGATCGCCAGCGCCTGTGCCAGGCCGACGATCAAACCATCGCGCCATGTCATTTGCTCAAAGCTTTTCACTTCCTTGCCGACCCAATCCGCTATGCCCAAAAGCACGCCGTAAAAGATCAGATTGAACGCGATGAGATCGGTAAAGCGGATCGACGCCATCAGATCATCATCGACAATCTCGACGCCGAAAACGTCGGTGGCAATCCCGTTGAACAGGCCCATCTTGATCGAGAGGCCGAAAGCGACAGCGGGAATTGTGCCTAGCACAATCCACCAGAACAGGCTTCGCTCAGCCGGCGCATTGGGCGCGCTTGCCCCAATCCCGATAGAGGCAAAGCCGCCGCGCGCCAGAACCAGCACATCCTTGAAGAAATAGACGATAATCGCCAGCAGGGAACCCACGTGCACCGCGACATCGATCAGCGGGCCCTGATCTTCATCGAACATCTTGCCCGTCAGGATCAAATGGCCTGACGAGGAGATGGGCAGGAATTCGGTGATCCCTTGCACAATTGCGATAATGAGCAGCTGCAGAAATGACATGGACTGCGCTCCATCACTGAAACGATGCTTAAGTCAATATTTGTTTGGTTTGCACACTCGCCTCCGCGAGTGCGATTTCCTCGCTCATGCGATCCTCGATCGCGTCGCTGCGGGCGCGCAGTCGCGCTTACGGCTGCCCCGAGGGTGCAGCCGTTTGGCACTAGCCATCCAGCTTTGGTCTTCCTCCTACCAAATCCGCACGCGATCCTCGGGCGGAATGTACATCGCGTGATCCTCGGTCACGCCAAAAGCTTCATACCACGCATCCATATTGCGCAGCGGGCCATTGGTGCGATATTCCTCGGGCGAGTGGACACCTGTCTTCAGCCGCAAGCGATAGTTCTCCTCGCGCTGGGCTGAACGCCACACTTGCGCCCAGGCAAGGAAGAAGCGCTGGTCGCCGGTAAAGCCGTCGATCACCGGGACATCCATATCCTTGGTCGCAATTTTGTAAGCGCGATAGGCAAGGCTGAGGCCGCCGACATCGCCGATATTCTCGCCCAAGGTCAGCCGCCCGTTGACGCAGGTTTCGCCTTCGTCGAACGGGCAGAAATTGGAATATTGCTCGACCAATTTATCTCCGCGCGCATCGAACGCCGCACGGTCTTCTTCAGTCCACCAATTGCGCAATTTGCCGGTGGCATCCGATTTGGAGCCCTGATCGTCAAAGCCGTGGCCAATCTCATGCCCGATCACACCGCCAATCGCGCCGTAATTCACGGCAATATCAGCATTGATGCCAAAGAAGGGCTGCTGCAAAATCGCAGCGGGAAAAACGATCTCGTTCTTGGTCGGATTGTAGTAAGCATTGACCGTTTGGGGCAGCATGAACCACTCGGTCCGGTCAATCGGCTTGCCGAGCTTGTCGGCATTGTCCTTAGTTTCCCAAGCAGCCGTGGCGATCGCATTGGCAATCGGATCATCGCCAGTGATGGCGAGACCCTCGTAAGTTTCCAGATTGTCGCGATAGCCGATTTTTGGGTCAAAGCTTTCCAGCTTGGCGCGCGCTTCGACCTTTGTCTCCTCGCTCATCCAGTCAATTTCGTCGATCGACTGGGCCATCGCGATGCGCAAATTGGCGACCAGCTCGTCCATCGCTGCCTTGTTTTCGGGCGGGAAGTAACGCTCGACATAACTTTTGCCGACCAGCTCGCCGAGCGAACCTTGAGTGGCCGAGATCGCGCGTTTCCAGCGCGGGCGCTGTTCAGGCGTGCCGCGCAGCAATTTGCCGAAGAATTCGAACTGCGCGTCGTCATATTTCTTGGGCAGCAAATGGTCGTAGCTTCCGATGAAACCCTTGATCGTCCACGCCTGCAAAGTCGCCAGCGGCGTATCGCGAACCAGATCGAACATGCCGGGCAGGCCCTTGCCAATTTTGGCGACAGTCGCTTCGTCTAGGCCAAGTTCGGTAATTTCTTCCTCGCTTGGCGGCAGATTGTTGACGACGAAGATGGGCGAGCTTTCCCAGCCGATTTTCTTGATCACCGCTTTGACGGGGAAGTCGCCTGCCATCGCCGACAATTCTTCGACGGTGACGGCATTATAGGTGAGATCGCGATTGCGCCGCACGGTGCGATCCCAGCTGATGGTGCGGGCGATTTTGTCTTCAAAAGCATAGACTACGTCTGTCGCGGCGGCGGGATCTTCATAGCCGCCAGCATCCAGCAGGAGCGTCAAATACTCCTTATATTTGACCTGAATGTTGCGGCCCTTCTCGCTGGTGTCGAGGTAATATTCGCGGTCGGGCAAGCCCAATCCGCCGCTACCAAGGTAGGTGACATAGCGGTCAGGCTGTTTCGCATCGACATTGACGAAGCCGCCAATCGGCGCGGAATAGCCCGGCTCTGCCCAGATCATCGCCAGCTCTTCCAGTGACTGCGCGCCGCCAATCTTGGCAACATGCGGCTGGACCGGGGCAAGCCCGCGCGCTTCGATCGCATCCGTGTCGAGGAAAGCATTGTAAGCATCGACGATGCGCTTTTCATCGCTTGTAAGATCAGCGGGCGCTTTGGCGACCAGCTCGTCAACCAAAGCCTTTACGTCGCTGGTTGATTTCTCGCCCAGCAAAGTAAACGCGCCAAAGCGGCTGAATTCAGGCGGAAGCGGATTGGCATCGAGCCATTTCTTATTGGCATAAGCGAAAAAGTCATCGCCCGGGTGAATGTCTGCGGAGAGAAGGGCCGGATCAAAGCCCCATTCGCCAAAGCTCATCGTGGGGGTCGCAGTGACTTCCTCGGCAGCGGCCTCTGTCGTTTCCTCAAGCAAATATTCAATTTCGCCTGCGGCATGTTCATGCGCCTCGTCGGCTGCGGCCGGAGTGGCAAAGGCAAGCGCCAGAACGCTTGCGCCCGTTGTTGCTCGCGCGATTGCTTCAAAGCTTCTCATGATAATGATCCCCGATATTTGAATATTGTGCTTTTAAACCATTGCGATGCGGTGAGGTTGTCACTCATCGGTTGCATTTGCAACTTTATCGATTGGTCCGCTCGATTTGTTTAGGCGGTTTCGCTGCCAGCAAATTGCAGCGAAGCGAGCCGAGCGTATAGCCCCTGCTGGCTGTTCAATTGCTTATGCGTGCCTTGTTCAGCGATTTTGCCGCCGTCGAGCACGATGATCCGGTCAGCCTCGCGCACAGTGGCAAGCCGATGCGCGATCACCAGCGTGGTGCGCTGCGCCATCAGTCGATCAAGTGCATCTTGGACCAGTCGCTCGCTTTCAGCGTCGAGCGCGCTTGTGGCCTCGTCTAGCAGCAGGATCGGTGCATCGCGCAGCAAAGCGCGGGCAATCGCCAAGCGTTGCTGCTGGCCGCCCGACAAACGCGTCCCGCTTTCGCCAAGGAATGTGTCGAGGCCTTGCGGCAATTCTTCGAGGAATTGCGCTGCATTGGCTGCGCGCGCAGCTTCCCAAATCTCGTCTTCGCTGGCGTCCCAGCGGCCATAGCGCAGATTGTCGCGCGCGTTTGCGCTGAACAAAATGCCGTCTTGCGGGACAAAGGCGATGCGGCTGCGAATGTCGGCGGGATCAGCCTTGGTCAGCGGCACACCGTCGAGCCGGATCGTGCCGGCTTGCGGATCGTAAAAGCGCTCGACCAGCTGGAACAGCGTGCTCTTGCCTGCGCCCGATGGGCCAACAATCGCAACCGTTTCGCCCGGCTCCACTTCAAGGTTGAAGTCTTTGAGCGCGGCCACTTCGGGCCTTGTGGGATAGCGGAAGGTAACATTGCGGAAAGAGAGCGAACCGCGCGGCGGATCGGGCAGTTTCTCAGGCCGCGTGGGCGGCGCAATCTCGGCCCGGGCATGGAGCAATTCGCTCAAACGGCTGGCCGCCCCCGCCCCGCGCAGCAAATCGCCATAAACTTCTGTCAGCGCACCAAACGCGCCCGCAACCAATCCGCCGGTCAAGACGAAGGCCACAATCGTACCTTCAGAAATCTGCCCCTCAGCCACCGCCAGCGCGCCGCGCCACATCAACAGCACGATCGAGCCGAAGATCAGCAATATGATAATCGAAGTCATCGCCGCGCGGATCAAAATCCGGCGTTTGGCTGTTGCAAATGTTTGCTCCACCGCCTCACCAAAACGGTCGGCCTCGCGCTCTTCCTGATTGAAGCTTTGCACCACTTTCATCGCAGAAAGAACTTCCGTGACCATCGCGCCAACTCCTGCGACACGGTCCTGACTGGTGCGCGAAACCTTGCGCAAACGCCGTCCAAACACGGTGATCGGGATCACCACCAGCGGGATCACCAGCACCATGCCCAATGTCATTTGCGGCTGGAGGAAGAAGAGATAGGCCGTGCCGCCAATCGCCATCAGCGTATTGCGCAAGGCGACCGAGACCGTTGTTCCGACAACTTGTTCGATAACGGCTGTGTCCGAAGTCATCCGGCTGGAGATTTCTTTGGGACTGTTCTCTTCGTAAAAGCTGGGCGCAAGCTGCATCAAATTGGCATGCACATCGCGGCGAATGTCAGCCACCACGCGTTCGCCAATCCAGCTGACGAAATAGAAGCGCAATGCCGTGCCAACGCCCAGCACCGCAACGATCATCAGCAAATAGCGGAACCAGCGGCCGATATCTTCCGGTGTGCCGCCATCGGCAAAGCCGCGGTCGACCACTTGCATCATTCCCGCTGGAATTGCCAAAGTCGCCGCCGCCGTGGTCAGCAATGCGAGAAAAGCAATCAGAATCTGCTTGGGATAGTTGGATGCCGCGCGGTAAATCATTTTGAGCGGGGCGAGCGATTTCGCCTTGGGCGGTTCGGAGTTTTCCGGCTGCTCTGCATCCTCGGCAGCAATAGGCACAGCTTCATTCACATCAGCGCTTTGGGCAGCGCTAGTCGCAGCGCTTTCGGCTTGGGCAAGATCGCTCGCATTGCGCTCAGATGTGGCTGGATGGTCCATTCGCTAGACTAGGTAGCGATGATGCAACCGAAATTCACGCGCTAAATTGCGCAAATCGGTCAGCAAACTTCACAGCCTCCAAGATTTTGTGCGTTGCACAATCATTCAAGGTGGTGCAATTGAACCGTTCTTAGGGAGAGACAAGGAAATTTTGCCTTGGCAGAGCGGGGAAATCTATTGCTTTATCACGCCTATGAATTGCAGCGCTCGTGGTTGTCGCACGCGAGCTCGATGGCATCCATCGGCGCTGAAATGCTCACCAATCCGATCAATCCATTGGGCTATACTGGCCTTGGTCCCATGGCCGCATCCGCGCTCGAAGTCTTTGCCCATGCCACTGCCAGCTATGGCAAGCCAGCGTTTGGGATCGAGGAGATTGAAACCAAGGACGGCACTTTTCCAGTCATTGAAAGCACAGTGGTCAACAAGCCATTTGGCGATTTGAAGCGCTTCCGGCTTGATGGCGTCGATACCGAAGGTGGCACAGGCCGCCCCAAATTGCTGATCGCTGCGCCCATGAGCGGGCATTACGCCACGCTTTTGCGCGGCACGGTTGAGCGCATGCTGGAAACGAACGAGGTTTACATCACCGATTGGGCGGATGCGAAAACCGTTCCCATCCACGAAGGCACTTTCGATCTGGATGATTATATCGACTATCTGATCGAGTTTCTCGACTACATCCGTGAAAGCCAATGCGGCGAGCGCGCGCATATGATGGCGGTTTGCCAGCCCTCTGTCCCGGCCTTTGCCGCCACTGCGCTGATGAATGCCAGCAAGCATCCCGCACGCCCGCAAACGCTGACTATGATGGGCGGGCCAATCGATACGCGCAAAAGCCCCACGACCGTGAACGACATGGCGATGGACCGCCCGATTGAATGGTTCCAGCAGACGGTAATTGCCACTGTTCCGATGAACCATCGCGGCGCGGGACGGCGCGTTTATCCCGGCTTTATGCAGCTTGCCAGCTTTATGAGTATGAACCTCGGCAGCCATATGATGAGCCATTACGAGATGTTCAAACATCTCAACGAAGGCGATGATGATAGTGCCCAAGCGACCAAGGATTTCTACGACGAATATCGCAGTGTCTGCGATATGACGGCCGAATTCTATCTCCAGACGGTCGAGGAAGTCTTCCAAACCCACTCAATCCCCAATGGCGAGTTCCGCCACAAGGGCGAGCTGGTGGATCTGACTGCGATCAAGGATACCGCGCTGCTGGCGGTTGAGGGCGAGCGCGACGATATCTCAGGCCTCGGCCAAACCAAGGCTGCGCTCGATCTCGCTACCGGCCTCGCCAAGGGTAAGAAGCGCTATTACATGGCCGAAGGGGCCGGGCATTATGGCATCTTCAATGGCTCACGCTGGCGCGGCAAAGTCGCGCCGGTTGTTGAGGAATTTATTGAGGCCCATTCTTAGCGCAAGCGGACGATGCGGTGTCCGCTATCGACCTATTAGTCGACGGTCAACTTTGCTTCGACTTCAATCGAAAGAGCGGCAACCTCTAGCGTTGAATTGTCCCTGTGCATCTCAAACTTCCCATCTAGATCAAGCAAGCTCCACACGCCGCTGATCATAAGGCCGTCTGGAGCAATGCCCCCGACATAGTCTACTGGCTGGTCGTAGTATGCCGGTGCCGCGAATGAATACGTCTTGATGAAATCGCAAGAGGAGCCGTGTCTAGTTCCAG
This sequence comes from uncultured Altererythrobacter sp., assembly GCA_938009055.1. Taxonomy (GTDB): domain Bacteria; phylum Pseudomonadota; class Alphaproteobacteria; order Sphingomonadales; family Sphingomonadaceae; genus Erythrobacter. The sequence goes on along the minus strand of CALLIO010000051.1, from coordinate 56 downwards.
AGAGAAAGGCCTTTAGTGTTTCTCCATCGATCACGCTTGGCTCAATGATCGTTCCT
>CALLIO010000050.1 GCA_938009055.1 uncultured Altererythrobacter sp. | reverse complement strand
TCAGCTGTTCACTTATGCCAAACCCGTGATCGCCTTTATGGACGGGATTACGATGGGCGGCGGCGTGGGCATTTCGCAGCCTGCCAAAATCCGTGTCGCAACCGAAAACACCCGTTTCGCCATGCCGGAAACCGGTATTGGTCTCTTCCCCGATGTTGGTGGCGGCTGGTATTTGTCGCGCCTTGGTGGGCGGCTGGGGCAATTCCTTGCGCTCACCGGCGCGCGGCTTGACGGGGCAGAGTGCCTGTGGGCTGGTCTTGCGACGCATTACACACCGTCTGACATGCTCGATGATTTGAAGGCGCGCATCTTTGAAACGCCGCGCCGTGCAGCCGGAATTCTTTCCGAAGCGGTTGGCACTCCGCCCAAAGCGCGGCTGGAGGAAAATGCCGACCGGATCGCCAAACATTTCGCTTCGGATACTTACGAGGATATTCTCGCCAGCCTTGAAGGAGCGGAAAGTGATTGGGCTGCGAAGGAGCGCGATACGCTCGGCACCAAATCACCCCAGACTTGCAAGGTTGCTTTGCGGCAATTGCAGGTAAGCCGGGAACTGGCGAGCTTTGAAGAGAATATGGTCATGGAATACCGCATCGCCAGCCGCGTTCTCACTCGCCCCGATTTTGCCGAAGGGGTCCGCGCGGTGATTACGGACAAGACCAACGACCCGGCCTGGGATCCGGCGACACCTGAAGACGTGAGCGAGGAGTTGCTTGCCGAAATATTCGCGCCGCTGCCGCCGCAAGAAGAATGGAAACCACTCATATGACTAACACCGCGAGCTACGAAACAATTCTGGTTGAAACCGATGCGCAAGGGGCCAAGGGCGTCACGCTGATCACGCTCAACCGGCCCAAGGCATTGAACGCGCTTAATTCCACTGTGCTCGATGAACTGATCCAGGCCTTCGCCGCCTATCAGGCAGATGACAGTCAATTGTGCGCGGTACTGACCGGCTCTGGCGAGAAAGCCTTTGCCGCTGGCGCAGACATCAAGGAAATGTCGGACAAGGCAGCGGCGGATTTCTACTTGGAAGATTTCTTCGCGCCTTGGACTTCTGAGATTGTGAAGAAGACCCGCAAGCCGTGGATCGCAGCGGTCAATGGTTTTGCATTGGGCGGCGGGTGCGAGCTGGCGATGATGGCGGACTTTATCTTGGCTAGCGACAATGCGAAATTCGGCCAGCCAGAGATCAATCTGGGTGTTGCGCCGGGCATGGGTGGTTCGCAGCGTTTGACCCGCGCGATTGGCAAATCCAAGTCGATGGAAATGTGCCTCACTGGCCGGATGATGGGCGCAGAAGAGGCCGAGCGGGCGAATTTGATCGTGCGCGTTGTCCCTCAGGCTGACCTCGTCGCTGATGCGATCAAGACCGCTGGTACCATCGCGGCCAAACCGCCGATGGCGACGATTGCTAACAAGGAAATGGTCAATTCCGCCTTTGAAGTCAGCCTTGACCAAGGGCTGATAATGGAACGGCGCATCTTCCAGATCCTGTGCGCCTCTGAAGACAAGGCTGAAGGCATGGCGGCGTTTATTGAGAAGCGCGAGGGTGCGTGGAAGGGGCGGTGACCTCTCAAAACTCGTCATTGCGAGGAACGCAGTGACGCGGCAATCCATGGAGCAACAATCACGCTGGCGGTCGGTTCATGGATCGCCGCGCGGTTTCACCGCTCGCGATGACGAATGATGAGGAAGCACTTATGAAAATCGCATTTATCGGCCTTGGCAATATGGGCGCAGGAATGGCCGCAAACCTTGTGAAAGCGGGCCATGAAGTGCGCGCTTTTGACCTTAGCCCCGATGCGCTGGAGGCAGCGCAAGGCAATGGCTGTGCGACCTTCACCAGTGCCAAGGAAGCGTGCGAAGGCGCAGAAGCTGTCGTCTCCATGCTGCCCAATGGCGCGATTGTAAAAGGCGTATACGAGGCGGAAGTTATCGGCGTTGCACCAGCAGGCGCGGTCTTCCTCGATTGCTCGACAATTGACGTTGCCACTGCGCGCGAAGTGATTTTGGCAGCTGAAGCAGGCGGTTACGAAATGGTCGATGCGCCCGTTTCCGGCGGGATTGCCGCGGCCGCTAGCGGCACGCTGACTTTTATGGTGGGCGGGACCGGAAGTGCCTTTGGGCGGGCCCAGCCGATCCTAGAAGCGATGGGCAAGGCCGTGATCCACGCAGGCGATGCAGGCAATGGACAGGCGGCCAAGATTTGCAACAACATGCTACTCGCGATCCATATGGCGGGCACATGCGAAGCTTTTGCAATGGCTGAAAAGCTGGGTCTAGATGCGCAAACCTTCTACGATATTTCCAGCGTTTCAAGCGGGCAAAACTGGTCGATGACAAGCTATTGCCCGGTTCCAGGCGTTGGTCCGCAAAGCCCATCTGACAATGATTATGCCGGCGGATTTGCAACCGCGCTGATGCTGAAGGATTTGCGCCTCGCGATGGAAGCGGCGGGCACTTCTGACGCAAAAACTCCGATGGGCGAACAGGCTGCAAAACTCTATGAAGATTTCGCCGGGGCTGGTAATGAAGGACTCGACTTTTCAGCGATCATCAAGACGCTTTAAGGTCACCATCTTGCGAGGTCTCCCATCATCTATGGGTTATCTCGACTTATCTCTGGCCCCCACAAGAGTACCCAAATGAGCAAGATTTACCCCGATGCAGCCGCGGCTTTGGACGGGCTGCTTGAAGACGGATTGCTGATCGCCAGCGGCGGTTTTGGCCTTTGCGGCATCCCCGAACGTCTGCTTGATGCGATTCAGGACAGCGGCGTTACCGGCCTCACCTTTGCCTCCAACAATGCAGGCATCGACAATGAAGGGATCGGCAAGCTCCTTCGCACCAAACAAGTGGCCAAAATGATTTCGAGCTATGTCGGCGAGAATAAAGAATTCGAACGCCAGTTTCTGTCCGGCGAATTGCAAGTCGAATTTTGCCCGCAAGGCACGCTGGCAGAGCGGATGCGCGCAGGCGGTGCGGGCATTCCCGGCTTTTACACCAAAACCGGTGTCGGCACGCAGGTGGCAGAAGGTAAGGAAGTGAAAGCGTTTAAGGGGCGCGATGACAGCCCGCAGGATTATATCTTGGAAGAAGGCATCTTTGCCGATCTTGCCATAGTCAAAGCATGGAAAGCGGATGAAACCGGCAATTGCATCTTCCGCAAAACAGCGCGCAATTTCAATCAGCCAGCGGCGACTTGCGGCAAGGTCTGCGTGGTTGAGGTGGAGGAGATTGTTGCCAAGGGCTCGCTCGATCCCGATAGCATCCATTTGCCCGGAGTGTTTGTGAACCGGATGATCGTGGGGGCGCCCTATGACAAAAAGATCGAATTCCTGACCACTCGTGAACGGGAGACAGCGTGATGAGCGATCAAACCGGCTGGAACCGTGATCAAATGGCAGCGCGCGCGGCGCAGGAATTGCAGGATGGCTATTACGTCAACCTCGGCATTGGCATTCCCACACTCGTCGCCAATCACATTCCCGACGGCATGCATGTGACCTTGCAATCTGAAAACGGAATGCTGGGCATTGGCCCGTTCCCTTTTGAGGATGAGGCTGATCCTGACCTGATTAATGCAGGCAAGCAAACGATCAGCGAGTTGCCGCACTCAGCCTATTTCGACAGCGCTACCAGCTTTGCGATGATCCGCGGCGGGCATATCGACTTGACCGTGCTGGGCGCAATGGAAGTCGCTGAAAATGGCGACATCGCCAATTGGATGATTCCCGGCAAGATGATCAAGGGCATGGGCGGCGCGATGGATCTGGTCGCAGGCGTTAAGAAGATTATCGTCGTGATGGATCACAATTCCAAGGCGGGCGATCCCAAATTCATTCCCGAATGCACCTTGCCGCTAACGGGCCAGAATGTGGTCGATATGATCGTCACCAATCTGGGCGTTTTTCACCGGCCCGATCACTCCGCGCCATTCAAGCTGATCGAGCTGGCGCCGGGTATCACTGCTGACGAGATTGCCGCCAAAACCACGGCGGAATATGTCACCTAGAGTGCGGAGCAATCCGGGCAGCCGCTGGCTTGTGGCTGGCGGATATTTGTCGCTTGCTGCGGCAGTGTTGCATGTAGCGGTCATTGCTGGCGGGCCGGAATGGTACCGCTTCTTCGGCGCAGGTGAGGAAATCGCGCAGGCTGCCGAACGCGGTGAATGGGGACCGCCAATTATGACCTCATTCATCGCTGCGATCCTCGGTATTTGGGCAGCGTATGCATTTTCAGGCGCGGGCAAACTGCCGCGATTGTTCCTGCTGAGAACCGGTCTGATCGTGATAACGGCGATCTATCTGGTGCGCGGACTGTCGTTGATACCGCTCCATTTGATGTGGCCTGATCTAACCGATAGCTTCACCGTTTGGTCTTCGGTGATTGTGCTGATTTATGGGCTGACCCATTTGATCGGAACCGTGAAGAGTTGGCAGGCCTTGTCTAGCTAAGGGGGGGGAGAAAGAAATGGCTATGAACCGCATTTGCGAGGTGACTGGGGCGGAATTCCCGCTCTTCGCTTTCTCGCATTGCCGCGATGTTGTCGCTGCCGTCAGCAAGGCCGGCGGCTTTGGCGTTTTGGGCGCAACCCGCTTTTCGCCCGAGCAATTGGAAGAAGAGCTCGACTGGATCGATGCGCATGTCGATGGCGCGCCCTATGGCGTGGATGTGCTGGTCCCTGAAGTGGTGGACACCCGCGTGCAGGGGCTTTCCGACAACAAAAGCCGCGCAGCTGCGATTGACCCATCCTATCAGGATTTCGCCAATCAAGTGCTCAGCCAATATGGAATTGCGCCCGAGGCTGAGATGCCGATCTTGAAAGAGCGCATGGGCATCACGCCTGAAAACGGGCTGGCGCTGATGGAGGTGGCTTTTCGCCATCCGATCAAGCTGATCGCCAATGCGCTGGGTATCGCGCCTGCTGCGATGATTGCCGAGGGCAAGGCGCGCGGCGTTCCGGTCGCAGCGCTTGTCGGTGCTAAAGAACATGCGATCCGTCAGGCGGAAGCGGGCGTCGACATTATCGTTGCCCAAGGCACAGAGGCAGGCGGGCATTGCGGCGAGGTTTCAACCCTTGTGCTGATCCCCGAAGTGGTGCGCGCTTTGAAAGAGGCGGGGCACGCAGCGAGCGTCTTGGCAGCGGGCGGCATTATGACCGGCGGCCAGATGGCCGGCATGATGGCGGCTGGCGCTGATGGCGCGTGGACGGGCTCGGTCTGGCTCGCAACGCCAGAGGCTGAAACCAGCGAAGCCTTCCGCGAAAAGATGGTGGCCGCGCGCAGCCGCGACACAGTTCGCTCGCGCAGCCGGACAGGCAAGCCAGCGCGCCAGCTCAAAACCGCATGGCATGAAGCGTGGGAGGATACAGATGGCCCCGGCACGCTCCCCATGCCCCTGATGGGAATGGTATCCGAACCCGCCTTCAAGCGGGTCGAGCAGGCCGCAGCTGCGGGCAATGCAGAAGCGCGCGAACTGGTCAGCTATTTCGTCGGGCAGGGCGTGGGGCTGGTCGAACAAGTGCGTTCATCACGCCAAGTTGTCATGGACTTCCGCGAGGAGTTTCTCGCCGCGGTTGATGGCCTGTCGGGCCTGCTGACCCAAGACTAATTCCCTCACCCATCAATGATGCAATGGCGCAACATTGCGCCCCATTTGCCATTCGCAAATGGTTTTCGGTTGCATTCGCGTCTCGGAGGCTTAGTAGGAATGTTATATTATCACATTGTCAATTGATGACTGATTGGATCGCATAATGAAAACTGCCATTTCGCGCCTTGCCCTTGCCAGCGCGCTTGTCTTCTCGATTTCCGCAGCGCCTGCTCTTGCTGATGAGAGCGGTGCAGAGACTTCGGGTGAAAGCGCAGGTGATGGACAAAGCGCTGACCCCCATGATCGCGGCGATATCCTTGTCAGTGCAGATGCGCTGAAAGACCTCGACTTTATCGCGGGCAAAGATGTGCTCGATACAGCCGATATCCAGCGCGATATTGATGGCCAGATTGGCGAAGTGCTGGCGAAAGTGCCCGGCGTCACCGCGACCAGCTTTACCCCCGGTGCCTCGCGCCCGATCTTGCGCGGCCAGGATGGCGAGCGGGTTCGCGTTCTGATCGACGGTTTGGGCACGGCGGATGTTGGCAACACGTCAGCCGATCATGCCACCACGATTGATCCTTTGACGGTTGAGCGGATCGAAGTTCTGCGCGGACCAACGGCGCTTCTGTTCGGCAGTCAGGCGATTGGCGGCGTTGTCAATGTGATTGACCGGCGGATACCAATCGCCGTTCCTGAAGATGGCTTCTATTTCGAAGGGCTGACTGCCTTTGACACCGCAAGCGATCTGCGCAGCGGCGGCGTGTCACTGGATGCAGCGCTTGGCGACACATTCGTGGTGCATGTCGATGGTTCCTATCGCAAGACCGATGATCTGGAGATTCCCGGCTTCCAGCTGACCGACGATTTGCGCGCAGACTTGCTCAGCGATGCAGCCGAAGAGGAAGAGGAGGGCGAGCTTGAAGAGGCTGAAGAGCTTCGCGAAGCAGCCGAACAATCCGGTTTCCTCCCCAATAGCGCGACCGAAACATGGACGGCGAGCGGCGGCTTTGGCGTGTTTCTGGGCGAAAGCAGCTTTGGCGCTTCGGTGAGCTATTACGACACGGCCTATGGCATTGTTGGCAATCCGGAAGGAGGCCATCACCACGGCGAGGAAGAGGGCGAAGAGGAACAGGAGGAGGAAGGCGCAGAAACCGTCTCGATCGGCCTTGAACAATTGCGGGTTGATGTGCGCGGGGACATTGCGCTGGGTGACGGTTTCTTCTCGCGGCTCAAGCTACGCGGCGGCTATTCCGACTACACCCACACCGAATTCGAAGGCGATGAAGTGGGCACGGTCTTCGACACTGAAACAACCGAATTGCGTGCGGAGTTGGTGCAGGCTGATGGCGGCGTTATCGGCGCACAATTCACCTCGCGTGATTTTGAAGCGGTCGGCGAGGAAGCCTTTGTCGCTCCCAACAAGACCACCCAATTCGCCCTGTTTGCCGCAGACGAGTATGACCTTGGCGGTATCGAGATTGAGAGCGCAGTGCGGTTTGAGCATGTCTCCGTCTCCTCTGACACGCTTGGTGTCGATCGTGATTTCGGGCTGCTTTCCGGCGCATTGTCCGCCGTAATTGGCAGCGGAGATGCGCGCTATGGCCTCACTGTGTCGCGTTCGGAACGCGCGCCTGCTGGCGAGGAACTGTTCGCCAATGGCCCGCATATCGCGACCCAGATTTTCGAAGTTGGCGATGTGAACCTAGACAAGGAAAGCGCGCTGGGCATCGAAGCCTTCTTGCGCGCTGAGGCGGGTGATCTCACCTTCAATGTCTCGGCCTATTACCAGTCCTTCGATGATTACATCTTCCTATCCCCTACTGGCGGGGAAGAAGACGAATTGCCGGTCTTCCAATTCTTGCAAGAAGATGCAGATTTCTTCGGTTTCGAGGCCGCTTTGCAAATGCCCCTGATCGAACAGGATAGCTTCGGGCTAAAAGCTGATCTGCGCGCCTCTTATGTTGATGGGTCGCTTGACGATGATGGCGGCGCAGTTGGTGGCAATATCCCGCGTGTCCCGCCTGTCAGCCTGCTGGCTGCGCTCGATGCGCAGATGGGCAGCTTCGATCTTCGCGGTGAGGTGGAATGGTTTGGCGACCAAAGCGATATCGCCGAGTTCGAGACAGAAACCGATAGCTTCACCTTCGTCAATCTCTACGCCTCATGGCGCCCGCTTGCGGCCAATCCCAATGTCGTGTTGCAATTGGCGGCTGAGAATTTGTTTGATGTGACGGGCCGCCGCCACACCAGCTTCACCAAGGAATTTGTTACCCTACCTGGGCGCAATTTCCGCGTCAGTGCCCGCTTCGGCTTTTAGCCAGTAAGGGGCCCGGCGCGCGCTGGGCCCCTCGCTCTACTAATCAATCTTCCACCGCAAAGCTGATCTCGGCATGCTCTTGCAACCGGTCGACCAATGCTTCGCCAAGGAAAGAGCCGGGCGTGCCAACACCGCCGCCTGCATCACTGGCGAGCAGCGCGATACCTGTTTCCGCGATCATCCGGCTGGTTGAGCCATAGCCGGGATCATACTTGCCCTTGACGCCGTAGTTCAGCGTTTCGCCTGTCGCGGTCTCACCCACAAACATCGCATCGTAAAAGCCGTTCTCACGCTCTTCCTTGGTGGGGCCTTCGCCTGGTGCAGGCAATTTCGCAGTGGGGTCGCCAAAGCCGGGGTTGGCTTGCATATGTTTGGCGATCTTCTCGCCTTCTTCGCCCGGCCCGGTCAGCACCATTTCGTCATATTGGAAGTCTTCGCCATAAGGGTGGCCGAGCAACATATTGGTGCGGTGAACCGTCTTGGTGTTGATCACAGCCATTACAAATGGCGCAGCCCAGCTGCCCAGCTTTTCGTCAAAAGCGGCGGTGTCGCCGTCGGGTTGGCCGGGGCCTTCAAACCCTTCTGCCAATGCGAATGGGTTTTTCAGCACGGGGATCAGCGATGGATCAGCAGCCACTGCCTGCATGGTCGCGCCCATGCTGGCGACTGTTCCGCCCGAAGGGCCGCCCGCCATCCCGCGCATGCGCCCTTTGACGCGGGTCGCCGGCTTGCCAAAGCGCGCTTGAGCTTCTTTTTGCAGCATCAACACGCCCAAATCGAAGGGGATGGAATCGAAACCGGATGAGAAGCATATCCGTGCACCGCTGGCCTTGGCTGCATCGGAATATTTGCCGATCATCTGATACATCCAGGCTGGCTCGCCCGACAAATCGGCATAGTCGGTGCCGGTTTCTGCGCAGGCTTTGACCAGCGGCTCACCGTAATTGGTGTAGGGGCCAACGGTGGTCAGCACGACTTTCGCGCGATCGCACATGGCGGTAAGGCTGGCCGCATCATCGGTGTCAGCCACGATCAGCGGTGTATCAGCGGGTGCGCCAATTTCATCGCGCACGCTTTCGAGCTTTTCCAAAGAGCGCCCCGCCATCGCCCAGCTGGGCGCGTCATCGCGGCTGCCGTAATGCTGGTCGAGATATTCAGCGACCAAGCGGCCGGTGTAGCCAGAGGCTCCATAGACGATGAGATCAAATTCGGCGGAGGATTTGGGCATGGCAGCTCTCTTTCAAATATCACGGTGTTTCGCTTGAGGCGGTTTTGGGCCGAGCGATGGCAAGAGTCAAAGCCCTTACGGCATGGCTGCAAGCCTGTCTCGCAGCGCTAGCCCGATCATGTTGGGAAGCGGAAAGCTAAAGCGATTGCGTCACAAGATTGCGCGATATGCGCGGCAATACGCCGGTCTGGCTAGAGATGGCGAGCAGTCGCCCGTCCTCGGCAAAATGCCGCGAGCTGCCATGCGCTGCGCCGCGATCAAACGCTGCCATTTCGGTAACAGAGAGCACCCAACCGGCGGGCGCTGACTGGATAAAGCGCAAGGTCGCGTCCAAGCTTGATCCGCCATGCGTGCTCGTGTGTGCGCCCAAGAAGAAATCGGAAACCAGCCCCAGCCATGCGGCATCGACGGCAAAGCCCGCTTTGGAGCGGGTCCAGCATGCCTCCATCCCGTTCTCTTCATCAGCGATGGCGACGCGGCGTTCGACTTGTCCGATCAGATTGTCGTCAAAGCCATTGTGGTCAAACGGCTTCTCTTCGCAATCTTCTGGAGGCGGAACTTGCGGTATTTTCGCGAAGATGTGCTGTTCGGATGGTTCGCGCGCGCCGAGAGCTGCACTGATTCGGTGGGTAGGGCGGCCATTCATCGCCATGCTGCCCATCCATTGACCGATCGAGCGTCCGCCGCCGCATTGCTCGACTTCGACTGTCAGCTCTTCTGCATGCTGGGTGGGTGAGAGGAATTGCATATTGATCCACAAAAGCGGCATCTCGCTGGCCAGCTCCAGCGCGTCGATCATCGCGCCCATCGCTACGCCGCCCATTACATGCGCTGCGCCCTCTGGACCCACGGTGGCC
>CALLIO010000049.1 GCA_938009055.1 uncultured Altererythrobacter sp. | reverse complement strand
CAGATTGGGGGCGCCCAGTCGCAATACTGGCCATATTGCATGCCGCGCGCTAGGCTTTGCCTCATGAGGATTCTCTGGCCCATTGCAGCAGCGCTGCTCACCACCGCAGGATGCAGCACGCCTGAAGAAGAGATCGTTGCCAGCTATGACGGCATTGGCGCGGATGAAGTTATCTCGCTGGGCGGTACGGAACCCTTCTGGGGGATCACAATCGAAGGTGAGACGCTGACCTATACTGCTCCGGAAAACCTCGATGGCAGCACTGGCGAAGTCGAGCGCTTTGCAGGAAATGGCGGATTGAGCTTCTCCGGCGTCTTGGAAGACAAGGCGATCACGGTCATGGTGACGCCGGGCGAATGCAGCGACGGGATGAGCGATGCCAGCTATCCCTTCACCACCACGGTGCAATGGGGCGAAAGGGCGCTTCAAGGCTGCGGACATACAGATAAACAAGGCTTCACGCCGGGGGAGAACGATTAGATGGCCACACAGGAAAGCAGCGTTGCTGAAGAGCAGACCGGCTGGAGCCGCTTTTTCTATATAGCGGCGCTGTTCAACTTTCTGATCGGACTGGCGGCGATGCTGGTGCCTGAAAGCTCGCTCGATGCGCGGATTATCGGCCTGCTGGTTTTCTCCATGGGGATCATCTACCTGCTCGTAGCGCGTGAGCCGCGCCGCTATGCGCCAACGCTTTGGGCAGGAGTCATCGGCAAGCTAGGGGTGGTCGGATTGCTCGGCCCGCGCAATTTGATGGGCGACGGCGATCCACTGATCCTCGCAGTTCTCGCAGGTGACTTGATCTTCGCGCTCGGCTTTCTGGTCTATCTGTTCAATCGCGGCGATTAGAAGGGGGCGAAAATGGGACTGACAGGACAATGCCTATGCGGCGACATCACATATACGGTGGATGCTGATCCGCTAATGTGCGTGACGTGCCACTGCAAGAATTGCCAGCGGCAGGCAGGCAGCGCGCTTTCGATTATCGTCGGCGTGCCCGAAGATGCGGTGAGCGTGAGCGGCGAGCTTAAAACCTATAACGATACCGGCGATAGCGGCGCGACAGTGAGGCGCCAGTTCTGCCCCAATTGCGGTTCGCCTGTCTTCTCTCGGTTGGAGCCGGAGGGTGCGCCCTTGTTCATCAAGGCAGGCACGCTGGATGATACATCCACCCTCAAACCAAGCTTCCATTGCTACACCAAAAGCGCGCAAAGCTGGGTCGAAATGGGCGATTTGCCGCAGTTTGAAACGGTACCAGAGGGGCTTTAAGCCTGCCGCTCCTTGGCCGTGACACCGGCGCGCTCAAGCTCTGGTCCCAGCCTGCCGGTTAGCCAGCAGAACCACATCTTGAAATCGGCATAAAGCGACCACAGCGGATAGGTGAAGGTTGCAGGCCGGTTCTTCTCGACCGTGAAATGGGCAATCCAGGCAAAGAAATATCCCGCCAATGGCATCGCCAATAGCCACAGCCACTTGCCCGTAACAGCCGCATAGATCGCCAAGGCAATCACCAAAGTCGTGCCAACATAATGCAGGGCGCGGGTGCGCGGCAGGCTGTGCTCTTGTAGGTAGAACGGCCAGAATTCGGCAAATGTCGTGTAGCGTTTGCTCATCGGTGTCTGCCCCCTAGAACAATCCGGGAATTTCAAATTGCGCGGCATTGGGCCGTTCGGGCTGCATCATCTCCATTTCAGGAGCTTGTGCGGCAACGCCGGGCTGTTTCGCCCCGCTGATCGGAGTGCATGTCCGCCCGCCAAGGAAGTCGAGCGCACGCGCAATGGAATCCTCGGTCGGATCATCGAAAGGCGTGAACAGATCATCGGTCGCAGCGCAGGTATTGGGAAAAGCGCTCGCCAGCCCGTCAAAATACTCAGCGTTCCCATCAGCATTTTCAGTCTGGAAGGTCACGACCCGCAGGCGGTCATCGCACTCAGTGCGGTCAAAGCCGAACTGACCAACCGGCTTGCCGAAAGTGTTGGAGCCGATCATCGCAGTGTTATTGCCAAGGTAGGAAAGCATGGAATTGGCCAGCAGCTCGCTAGCAGATGCGCTGGATCCGGTCATAATGAAAGCGACTTTGCTGGGGGCAATAGAGGATGCCTCATTGCCGAAAAGCCGCGTTTCATTCTCTGCCGATTTGGATGCGCGCAATGTCGTGCGGCTGTAGACTTGCCCCACATTGTTACGGCCCAGCAGATCGCCAAAGACCTCTGCGACGCTAACCAATCCGCCGCCATTATAGCGCAGATCAATGATGACCTCGTCTATCCCTTGGTTTGAAAACTGATTGAACGCCGTGCGCAACTGGTTGGCCGCATCGCTGACAATGAAGGTCCGCAATTGGACATAGCCAACCTGCTTGCCGCCATCATTGAGGATCTGCACGCCGTGGCGGTCGGAAATCGGATCGAGCGCGAAGTCAGCTTTAGAAACCGCAGTTTCGACCGTGTTGCCTTGCAATGTCAGGAATCGCAGCACGCGGCTGACACCCGGGTCTGATGGGCCTAGCGCATCGATAACCGCTTGCGGTCCGCCCGATGCCATGAGCGAGGAGACGGTTTGCACGCTGTTCGCATCAACGCCAATGCCCAGCAGTTCGGTTCCGCGGTCCATACCCGCTGCAAAGCCAGGCGCATTCTCGAAGGATTCGAGCAGGAAGACGCGGTTGTTCACCGTGTCATAGGCAAGGCGGATGCCAAAACCTGCGCTCGATCCGGAATTGATGAGCGCGTTTTCCTCCTCAATCGAGGTGATGAAGGTGAAACCGCGATCTTTCGATTGCGCGCGTGCCGGTGCGACCAACGCATTGAGGTAATCCTGCAGATCGTTGAAGCTTGCCGGATTGACTGAATTGTCGATCAGATCGGGGAAGAGATACCACTCGTCGATCACAGCCTTGGCCCAGTCGCGGCGCTGCGAAATCGAGCAAGCGCCGGAGGTGGTGGGTGTGGGTGTCACACCTGTCCCGCCGCCGGTTGCCGTGCTGCCCGATCCTCCTCCTCCGCCGCAAGCGACCAAAGCGAGAGCAAGAGAAGCGGAGAGAGCTGAGCGGGCAATTTTCATGACGTGTGCGACCTTGAGTTTTTAAGCGGTTTGGCCTGAAGACTACGGGGTAACACAGTGAGTATTCGAACTGAATGGTCAATGAGTATTCAGGGATCAAATCGGGGAATCAGCCCATTTTGGCCCATTTTCGCCGAATTTAGTGAGAGTTTACGGGGAAAACTGCTCCAAAACGCCCTTGCGCATCTCGAAAGCGCGGATTGAAGCGCCTAGTTTGGATATTCCATTGAGAAGAAAGATTCTTATCCGATGACAGCGCCTGACTGGCTCCATTCTGCTCTTCCGCCTGCCGCCCGGCATGGCGGTTTGGCTGTGTGCCGGCTGGGCGATGCGCGCGGCTTTGAGAAGGGCGGGATGAAACTCATCAGCCCAGCATTCGAAGCGGGTGTGGAACTCGATCCGTGCTTTACTGCGGATGAGGAAGATGCGGTCGCGCCGCCGCTCGAATGGACTGCGCCGCCCCCTGGCACACAGGAATTGGCGATCATTGTCGAGGATGCGACAAGCTCATCCGATGATCCCAAATGCCACTGGGTGGTGTGGGGCCTGCCTGGCCAAAAGGGCAAGATTTTGGAGGGGGAAGTACCCCCTCGCACAGGGAAGAACGCGCTTGGCAATTCAGAGTGGCTGTTGCCCGAATTGCCAACTGGCGAAACCCACACATTCGTATTCCAGCTTTTCGCGCTCGATCTGCCGCTGACCCTCATGCCGGGGGCCAGCCGTGCCGATCTGATCGCGGAAGTGGATGGGCATGTCATGGCCAGCTCTGTGCTGGTTGCCCAATACACCCCGTCGCAGGAGGATGAGGACGACTGGGATGATGACGAAGAAGAATGAATTTGTGTCAGAACATTGAAAGGAAATAACTATGGCTGGCAAAAACAACGCGCTTCAAAAGCCCGTAACTCTCTCAGGAGATCTTGAGAATGTGATTGGCAAAGGTCCGATGACCCGCGCGCAAGTCACGTCGAAAGTCTGGGAATATATCAAGGCCAATGGCCTTCAGGATTCCAAGGATAAGCGTCAGATCAATCCTGATGCGAAGCTTGGCGCGGTGATCGGCAGTGAGCAGATCTCCATGTTCAAGATGACAGCTGCGGTGTCCAAGCACCTTAGCTAATCGCTTTTGAGCGTTAAAAGGGCCAGTGCCGCGCAATTGCGGGGCGCTGGCTCTTTGCGTGTGGGTCTAGCGTTTGAGCGGATTCCATTGGGTTGCGCCGCTCACCCACAGCGCAAGCCAGATGATGATAGGCTGCGCGATCATGCGCGGGATGTGATAGGCAAGTCCCAAGCCGCCATCCTCAAGTGCCATATCCATCGCGAAATGGTTGATATTGGCTGGCCATACGCACAGCGCGTAGAGCGCCAATCCTATCCCGCCCCAATGCCGCAGCTTGGCGGAGAAAGGCTGGATCAGCGCCACAGCACCGGCAATTTCAGCTATACCCGTCCAATAGACCACGGCTTCGCGCGCTGGCACCCAATCGGGCGTAATCGCGAGGAAGGGCGCGGGGTCGGCGATATGCGCATATCCGGCATAAGCGTATAACAGTGCGAGTAGCCAACAAAGGGCGATACGGATTACAGAGCGCTTGTGGGCTTGGCTTGTCATGCCAGCACGCTACACTTGACTGCTCAAACCGCCAAATGTGCCGGAGAATGCCCATGAAAATCGCCCGATTGCTCGCCGCGACTGCACTTATGATCGCCGCGCCACTGACCGCGCAGGAAGAAGAAGACGCGCAAGAGGCAGCGATCAGCCCAGAGGCAGCCATTGCTATGGCAGCGCTTGATGCCGCGCCTGTTTTTGACGGTCATAATGATGCGCCAATCCAGCTACGCCTGCGGTTCGACAATCAGATCAACGATTTCGACTTTGTCGATACGACGGGGACTGGCGCAACCCATCCATCAGGCCGAGTGATGCATACCGATCTCAACCGGCTACGCGCGGGCAAGGTCGGCGCGCAATATTGGTCGGTTTGGGTGCCAACCACAATCAGCGAGCCTGAAGCCGTGGTGATGACGATGGAGCAGATCGACGTGACCAAGCGCTTGATTGATCGCTATCCGGATGATCTTCAGCTGGCGCTAACGGCCGATGATGTCGAAAACGCGGTGCGCGATGGCAAGATCGCCTCTGTCATTGGAATGGAGGGCGGCCATTCGATTGGTTCCAGCCTTGGCGTGCTGCGGCAAATGTATGATCTGGGTGCGCGGTATATGACGATCACCCACTCGAAGAATGTCCCGTGGGCCGATAGCGCGACCGATGATCCCGAGCATGGCGGGCTGACCGCGTTTGGGCGCGATCTGATCCGCGAGATGAACCGGATCGGGATGCAGGTTGACCTGTCGCATGTCAGCGAAAAGGTCATGCACGATACGCTCGATGTGGCCAAAGCTCCGGTGATCTTTAGCCATTCGGGCGCACGGGCAATCAATGGCCATGCGCGCAATGTTCCCGATAGCGTTCTTGAGCGCTTGCCGGACAATGGCGGCGTAGTGATGGTGGTCGGCTTGCCCGGCTATCTCAACGAGGATTTGCGGCTGTGGTTTGCTTCAAGACAGGCCGAGATCAAGCGGCTTGAGACCTTGTGGCAAGGGCAGAATGAAATTGCCGCTGCCGCGCTTGATGAATGGGATGCGGCCAATCCTGATCCGCGCGCCAGCGTGTCTGATATGGCCGATCACGTCGATCATATCCGAAAGGTGGCAGGCGTTGCTCATATCGGCATTGGTGGCGATTATGATGGCATGCCAAGCGGGCCGCAGGGGATGGAGGATGTAACCGGATACCCTGCGCTGTTTATCGAGCTTGCCAAACGCGGCTATTCGCAAGCCGAGCTAGAGATGATCGCGTTTCACAATCCGCTGCGGGCGCTGCGCGAAGCGGAAGCATATGCCGCCAGCCAGCGCGGTGCGCAGCCGATTGAAACGCTGATCCCCAGAGATGAAGACTGATTAGTCGCGCAGTAGCTCGTTAATGCCGGTCTTCTCGCGCGTTTGTGCGTCCACCGTCTTCACGATCACGGCGCAAGCAAGCGATGGCCCGCCATTGGGATCGGGCAAAGTGCCGGGGACGACGACAGAAAAAGGCGGGATGTGCCCTTTGATGATCTCGCCCGTGTCGCGATAGACAATCTTGGTCGATTGGGTGATGAAGACCCCCATCGCCACCACGCAGCCTTCGCCAACGATCACGCCTTCGACGATTTCCGACCGCGCGCCGATAAAGCAATTGTCGCCGATGATTGTCGGGTTCGCCTGCATCGGTTCGAGCACACCACCGATGCCTGTACCTGCGGAGATATGGCAGTTCTTGCCGATCTGGGCGCAGGAGCCAATCGAGCCCCAAGTGTCGACCATGGTTCCCTCGCCCACATAAGCGCCGATGTTCACAAAGCTTGGCATGAGCACGCAGCCGGGCGCGATGTAAGACGCGCGGCGCGCCACTGCGCCGGGCACCACGCGGATACCGGCAGCGGCGAATTCAGCCTCGCCCCAGCCGTGAAATTTGCTGGGGACCTTGTCATAAGCAGGCGCGCCTGCTGATCCGGCATCCACCACTTCATTGTCGTATAGGCGGAAGGACAAGAGCACGGCCTTCTTGAGCCATTGATTGACTTGCCAGCCGTCAGCCACAGGTTCAGCCACGCGCGCAGAACCATCATCAAGCATGCCCAAAGCCTGCTCAACAGCCGCTTTTACTTCGCTGCTGTCGGGGGTGACATTGGCGCGGTCTTCCCAAGCCTGTTCGATCTGCTGCTGAAGCGCTTGTGTCATGGTGTTTTCCTGTGATGGGCGGCGCGCGATGGCCGCAATTGTATCTCAAGGCGCGCTGCTAGCCGTGTGAAGGTTTTGCCGCAAGAGCGCATCACAATGGGACAGGCTCCCATAGCATCCCTCCACAACGGATCGAGTGGTTTACAAAACCTTAAAGCCGCAACCTATGCTGGGCCCTGTCGGGGAGCGCCAAGGGCGCAGGTTTTTTGGTGAAACGCGATTGACAAGGGACAGCAATGGCACAGCGCGCTTTGGGATTGATGGGCTTGCAAAAGCCGTTTGGCGCGCGTCTGCTCGTCACCTCAGCCTGTCTGGCGCTTGTCTCGTGCGGAGGCGGGAGCGGCGGCGGTGCTCCACCGGTTAGCACGCCGGGGCCCATACCCACTCCGACACCAACGCCGACACCCACTCCTACGCCGACGCCAACCCCTACGCCGGGGACGAGCACATCCTCCCAGACCAATTTCAACACGGCGGAATTTCGTCGGTCGGATGGCGCTGAATTTCATGGCGCGGTCACGCCTTGGACGGATGGAATCACGGGCGAGGGGCAAGTGATCGCTGTGATCGATACGGGGATCGACACGGACAATCCCGAATTTGCTGGGCGAATTCATCCAGACTCGATTGATCTGGTGGCAAGTCGCGGCCTCGACGGAGACGATCCGCATGGCACCAATGTTGCGCTAGTCGCGGCGGCTGCGCGTGACAATATTGGCGTTCTGGGAATCGCCTTTGACGCGCAAATTCTCGCTCTTCGCGGCGATAATGTCGGCTCGTGCGGGGCCGGATCAGCGGACAGTTCAAACTTCGATTGTCTGTTCGATGACCGCAATATTGCCGCTGGTATCGATCAAGCGGTGGCTTCCGGCGCAAGCGTTGTGAACATCAGCCTTGGCGGCGGCTGGGCAAGCCGTGTCGTGCGCGACGCCGTGGGGCGGGCTGCGGAGGCCAATGTCGTTGTGGTGGTCTCGGCCGGAAATGGCGGTGACGGATCGCAATCAGGCATTGATCCAGACCAGCCCGATCCCTTCGCCCAAAGCTTGCTGGAAGCGGGTAATGGCAATGTGCTGATCGTGGGTTCGGTCGATGAAGATGGCAATATTTCCGACTTCTCCAACCGCGCAGGCGATGGCGCCAATGCCTTCCTGCTCGCGCGCGGCGAAGGGGTATGCTGCGTATATGAGGATGGCTCGCTGTTGCTGACTGAGCGCGATGGACAGCAATTTGTGACGCTTTTTTCGGGCACAAGCTTCTCCGCGCCGCAAGTGACCGGCGCTGTCGCGCTTTTGGCGCAAGCTTTCCCCAATCTGACGGCGAGCGAGATTGTCGAGATCCTGCTCGATACCGCGATTGACGTGGGCGAGGCGGGTACTGATGCAGTGCATGGACGCGGAATTCTCGACATTGCAGCAGCCTTTGCGCCGCAGGGCACGACCCGAATGGCAGGGACAGACAAGTTGCTGAGCCTTGCCGATGATGCGCTGGTTGGCTCGCCAGCGATGGGCGATGCGCTTGATGGACAGGGGCTCTCGACAATTGTGCTCGACGGCTATGATCGCGCCTACAATTACAACCTCACCGGACAAATTCGTAGTGCATTTGTGGCGCCCCGATTGCGCGGGGCGGTGGAGCGGCGCGGGCGATCCTTGGCGGCGAGCGGGCAAGGGCTTTCGATGGCCTTTCGCATTGGTGATGGTCCGCGTGCAGCAGGGCTTGGCTGGTCGGGGGAGCTGAGCCTGTCGGGCGATGATGCTGAGCGCGCGCAAGTTTTGGCCGGACGGGTCGCGGCAAAGCTGGCGCCTGATCTCGATATCGGGATCGCCTATCGCGAAAGCGCGCATGGCCTTGTCGCGCAGCTTCAGGGACACGGTTCGCAAGTGGCTCGCCCTGCATTCCGGCTTGCTGGCACTTCAGGCGGCGATAATGGATTTGCGCAAGGCAGCACGCTTGCTGTGGCGCTGCGCCGGCAGATGGGGCCGTGGGGGCTGAGCGTGTCTGCCCAAAGCGGCGATGCGTGGCTGGGCAATTATCGCCGTATTGACGGGTTTGATCCCCGTGCGCGCGAAAAACGCCCCACGCAAAGCTACGCGCTGGCGCTTGATCGTCAATTCGGCGCGAGCGAGGCGGCGTTGTCGCTTACCTGGCTATCGGAAAGCGATACGATGCTGGGTGCGCATATGCATGACAGTTTCGGGGCAAATGGAGCCAACACTGCGTTCCTCGATGCCAATTTCGCGCATCAATTCGCTGGCCGCTGGCGCGTGCATGCCAATTACCGGCAGGGCGTGACCATCGCTGAGCGTAGCGGATTGGTGGGCGAGGGATCGCGCATCCTCAGCCAAGCTTTCGCCTTTGATCTGAGCCATCGCTCGACCATACTGCCGGACGACACGCTGGGCCTCAGGGTCAGTCAGCCCTTGCGGGTGATGCGCGGGGGTCTCAATCTCGATCTGCCCAGCGGCTATGACTACACAAGCGAAAGCGCGATCCTGACAAGTCAGCGGATCGACCTGACCCCGCAAGGGCGCGAGTTGATGGGCGAGCTAAGTTGGCACGGACCGCTGATGTTCGGCCCGTTCGACGGGCAGGGCGGGGCCAGCCTGTTCTACCGGCACAATCCGGGGCATTATGCCGATCACCCCGCCGATATGGGCGCGATGGTCACATTCAGCGCTGGTTTCTAGGTCGCTGGCTTCAAGGTCGAATTAGTCCGGCATTCCTGCGGCTTTGGCAAAATCATAGGACCGTTCAATCAAGGGCAGCACGCGGTCACTCATTTGCTTGGCATGGGCAGATGATGCCGTGCCATCGATCACGCGCTTCTTGATGCCCTGCATAATGCCAGCAAGCCGGAAGAGATTGTACGCAAAATACCATTCCATCGGCGGCACGGGATAGCCGGTGCGTGCAACATAGCGTTCGACCGCTTCTTCGACACTCGGAATACCCAAAGCCGCGATATCGACCCCTTCCAAACCGGCGCGCCCGTCATGCGGATTGAACCAATTGAGCATCAGATAGCTAAAGTCAGCAATCGGATCACCTAGGGTCGATAGCTCCCAATCGAGCACCGCAATCACGCGGTTTTCGGTCTTGTGGAAGATGGCGTTGTCGAGCCTGAAGTCGCCGTGAACAATCGAGCTTTCATGCTGCGGCGGGATCGTTTCGGGAAGCCATGCGATCAGCGCTTCCATCTTCGGCTGATGCTCGGTTTCAGACAGCTTATATTGCTTGGTCCAGCGGTTGATCTGGCGCGCGCAATAATCATCGGGCTTGCCAAAGTCACCCATGCCGATTTCGGTTGGCGTTTTGAGATGCATGTCCGCCATTGTGTCGATAAGCGAAAAATAGATATCGCGCCGGTCATCATTCGAGCAGTCAGGCAGTGTCCCGTTCCACAGGCTGCGCCCGTCGGCCATGCTCATCACAAAGAATTTGGAGCCAAGCACCTCAGGGTCTTCGCATAGGCCATAAGTTTTGGGGACAGGAAAACCGGTGGGGTAAAGCCCTGTCATCGCTTTGTATTCGCGGTCAACCGCATGGGCGGATGGCAGCAATTTGCCAAAGGGTTGGCGGCGCAAAACGTAAGAGGTTTTGGGTGTGTCGATCCGATAAGTCGGGTTCGATTGGCCGCCCTTAAACTTGGTGTAGCTAATCGGGCCTTCATACCCTTCCACATTGGCTTCAAACCAAGCGGTAAGTGCGCCAAGATCAAGCTTGTCGGCCTCTGGCACTTCGATTGTGCCGACCATTTCCTTGTCGTAATCTATATTCAGTTCGGTCATTAGTCGAACACCACCACGCTGCGCGCCGAGTGACCTTGGCGCATTTTGTCAAAGCCTGCATTGATTGCATCAAGCGGAATGCGCTCTGCAATGATCGTGTCGAGATCAAGCAGTCCGCGCATGTAGAAATCGACAAGGCGCGGCAAATCAACCGGGAAGTGGTTGTCGCCCATGATCGCGCCTTGCAACTTCTTGCCCGAGAGCAAATCCATCGCGCCAAGGCCGACTTTGCAATCCAGCGGCATCATGCCCAGGATGATCGCCGTTCCCCCGCGCCGCAGCGAAGCCACAGCCAGATCAGCGGAAGCTTGCCGGCCAACGGCTTCGATGCCGTAGTGGACGCCGCCGCCCGAAATATCCAAGATTTGCTTTGCGGCATCGTCCGCCAGCGCATCGACTGTGTGGGTTGCGCCCAGAACGGTGGCGAGTTCGCGCTTTTCCGGCAGCGGATCAGCGGCAATGACTTGGCCTGCACCGGCGATTTTGGCCGCGTTGATCGCAGCGAGGCCCACGCCCCCGCAGCCCACAACCAGCACGCTTTCGCCCGGCGTGACATTGGCCGCGTTGAAGATCGTGCCAGCGCCCGTTGTCACCGCGCAGCCGATCACAGCAGCACGGTCAAGGGGCATGTCCTTGTCAATCGCCACGCAGGCATTTTCGTGGATCAGCATCTGTTCGGCAAAGGCGGACAGGTTGAGCATCTGGTTGACCGGCTCGCCACCATTGCGCGTGATCCGCAAGGGGGCATCCTTGCCGCGCCGGGTCGCCCCGCCAAGACACAGGGCCAGCCTGCCGGTGACGCAAAATTCGCATTGCCCGCAATAGGCTGAAAGGCATGAGACCACATGATCGCCCGGCTTGACCGAGGTGACTTCGCTGCCCACGGCGCGCACGATACCAGCGGCCTCGTGACCGGGAACGGCGGGCAAGGGATGTGGATAGGCGCCGTCGATAAAGTGCAGATCGGAATGGCAAAGCCCGCAAGCTTTGGTGTCGATCAGCACTTCGCGCGGAGCTGGATCGGCGATCTCAATATCACCAATCGTCAGCCCTTCGCCCGGAGTTTCCAATATCGCTGCTTTGACCATGCTCGTATCTCTCCCAATTCCTGCAGCTTAACGTGTCGCGCCCATGTCCCCTGAGCTTGGACGATCACCGACCAAAGTTGGCCCTTTGCCATCGCGCAATGCGTTGGCGGTCGGCCCGTCTTCGGGCATGTGCTTGGCCAATTCCATGCGTGCGATAGAGCGCGCGTGTACTTCATCGGGACCATCGGCGAGGCGCAATGTGCGCTGATGCGCGTAAGCAGAGGCAAGGCCGTAATCTTCCGATACGCCGCCGCCGCCATGCGCCTGGATCGCATCGTCAATGATCGACAGCGCCATATTGGGCGCTTGAACCTTGATCATGGCGATTTCTTGCTTGGCGGATTTATTGCCGACCTTGTCCATCATATCGGCCGCTTTGAGGCAGAGCAGGCGTGTCATGTCGATGTCGATACGGGCGCGGGCAACGCGCTCTTCCCAAACCGAATGCTTGTAGATCGGCTTGCCGAAAGCTTCGCGCTCTTGCAGGCGTTTGCACATTTTGTGCAGCGCTTCTTCGGCAACGCCAATGGTGCGCATGCAGTGGTGGATGCGGCCCGGGCCAAGGCGCCCTTGCGCGATTTCAAAGCCGCGCCCTTCGCCAAGCAGGATGTTGGCAGCGGGCACGCGGACGTCTTTCAATTCGACTTCCATATGGCCGTGCGGAGCATCGTCATAACCGAACACTGGCAAGTGGCGGATGATGTTTACGCCGGGCGTGTCGATTGGAACCAGCACTTGCGACTGCTGCGTATGGCGGCTTCCCTCGAATGTGGTTTTGCCCATCACGATCGCGATTTTGCAGCGCGGATCGCCGAGGCCCGATGACCACCATTTGCGGCCATTGATGATGAGGTCGTCACCATCACGAACCATTTTGGTCTCGATATTGGTAGCGTCAGAGCTTGCGGTGTTCGGCTCTGTCATCAGGAAGGCTGAACGAACTTTGCCGTTCATCAATGGCTCCAGCCATTCTTCCTTCTGTTCGCGCGTGCCATAACGGTGGAACACTTCCATATTGCCCGTGTCCGGCGCGGAGCAGTTGAATACTTCAGAGGCAAAGCCAATGCGGCCCATTTCTTCTGCGCACAAAGCATATTCGAGATTGGTAAGGCCGGGGCCTTCGAATTCGAATGTATCATCCACATGGTGGTGGCTGTCATTCTTCGGCGGCATGAACAGGTTCCAAATGCCAGCCTCTTTCGCCTCTGCTTTCAAGTCCTCAACAATCTGGATGACTTTCCAGCGATCACCTTCGGCATCTTGCGCCTTGTACGTGTCGACGGCCGGGCGGATTTTCGCCTCGATGAAATCTTTGACGCGGTCGCGCCAAAAGACTTGGCGTTCGGTGGGTTCAAAATCCATGGCGAATTGTCCTCTCTCTTATTCGAATCTCTTATTGTTGACCGTGGCAGAGGCCCCAAGCCTCGCCAAGCTCTTATTTTTGCGCTGTTGCAGCCTTTCGCGGGGCGCAGAAAGGTCTGCCGTTACGGCATCCTAAGCTTCGGCCGCACGGGCAGCCAATCGCGCTTCGTGCTCTTCGCGGGTGATCGGAAAGCGTCCAAGCCAGAAGGCGGCAAAACCCAACAGCAAAGCGCTGGCCAGTGCATAGAACAGCACAAGGTCTGAAATGACCGAAGCGGGCAATTCGCCCGGCGCTGCATCGGTGGAAAATTGGATCGCGGACAGAAACTGACCAGAGAAAAATATCCCAAGGCCTGTTGCGCATTTCTGGATCAGCCAATTGCCTGAATAAAATGCCCCCTCCGCACGTCTGCCCGTCCGTTCAAGATAGGCTTCGACAATCTCTGCGATCATCGACGTCGCCGAGATCAGAACGACAATGCTCATCATGTTGCCGATCATCAGCAGAACCATCAGCAGCGCAGCGGAAAAGAGCGTTTCAAGATCGGGCCAAAGGCCGAAATAGAGCGCCATATAGGGAATGACCGTCAGGATAGCCGTGGCGATGGCACCAATCTGTGCGCTCTTGGGTTTGCCGAAACGCTCGTGCATCGGGCCAACCACAAAGAACATGCCGAACGCGGAGAGCGCCAGAACGAGGGGGTAAAGGCTCAAGGCGTTTATACCTTCGGGCAAACCCGGAATGGCGACAGCATCCAGTCTCCAAACATAGGTCGTGACGTAATTGGTGAGCGAGAATGACAGTCCTTGATTGACGTAGGCAGCGAGGCCGCCCGCCGCAAAGATCAGGAAAGCGCGTTCGCGGAACGCTTCAAAAATCTCATCGAAACACGCGCGGATCGAAAACGGTTCGGGCTTGGTTTCGGGCAAATGCGCCAGCAGTTTGTGCTGGCCAAGCGCAGAGCCAGCAACCGAGACGACCATCAAGATTGCGCCAAAGATCGCGAAGCCCTTGTAGCCCTCTTTATCGAGTATGCCGTTTTCACCAGGAAGGAAGACCGCATAGGCCAGCGTCAGCATCAATATGCCGCCAAGCCATCCCAGAATGTAGCGAAACCGGAACAGCGTGGTTCGCTCGACATAATCGGATGTGATTTCTGGAATGAGCGAGGCAGAGGGCACTTCGCAGCACGATAGAAGCACGCGAACCACAACCGCTATGCCGAGCAATTCGAGGAATGTCGGAGTGCCGCTGGCATTGATTGTCCAAAGCGCGACCCACGCAAATGCGAGCGGGATGGGCGCAGCGTAAAGCCACGGCAGGCGGCGGCCCCAGCGGGTGTACGTGCGGTCGGACAGATTGCCGAGTATGGGATCAACAACAGCGTCGATCAGCAATGCGACGAGCAAGGCCAGGCTGACGAGCGAGGCATCCATGCCCAGCACCTGACTGTAATAAAACAGCAGGAAGAACTGAAAGCCGATATCTTTCACGCCAAAGGCAACCGCGCCAAAGCCGTGGATCAGCTTGAGCTGCAATGGCAATTTTCCCTCGATCCGGCTCACGCGAACAGGCGCCTATCCAGATGATGGCTTGCGAATCTCATGCGGTTTCCTCTCCCGATCAGTCTTTAAAAGAGACTAGGCTTTGCGAAGGCTGCGTCAACGCTCTCGTGCTTGACGCTACGGCACAGCGGCTTGTTTTGATCGCGTGCTTCGCACAGCACGGAATCGCTTGCCGAGCGGCTGTTGTTCGCCCTAACGTAAGCGTCAATTGAGGATGTCAGAGAGGAGTTTCGGCCATGACCGATCTTGAGAATTTCCGCGAAGAAACGCGCAGCTGGCTCGAGGCCAATTGCCCCGCTGAAATGCGCGAACCCGTGCGCGATGATGATGATGTCTTTTGGGGCGGGCGCAATGCCTCTTTCAAAAACGATGCGCAAAAGGCGTGGTTCGAGGTTTGCCGCGACAAGGGCTACACCGTGCCCGCATGGCCCAAGGAATATGGCGGCGCTGGATTGTCAGCCGCAGAAGCCAAAGTGCTGCGTCAGGAAATGACCGCAATCAATGCGCGCCCGCCTTTGAGCTCATTTGGTATTTGGATGCTTGGCCCTGCCTTGCTCAAATTCGGCACTGAAGGGCAAAAGCAGCGTTTCTTGAACGAAATTGCGCGCGGTGAAATCCGCTGGTGCCAAGGGTATTCTGAACCCGGCTCAGGCTCTGATCTGGTTTCTATGCAAACCTTTGGCGAGGACAAGGGCGACCACTGGACTGTCAATGGCCAGAAGATCTGGACGTCTTATGCCGATCATGCCGATTGGATTTTCTGCCTTGTGCGCACCGACAAGGAGAACAAATATCAGGGCATCACCTTTATGCTGTTCGATATGGCGGGTGAAGGCGTTTCGACCAAGCCGATCCTGCTTATCAGCGGCAACAGCCCTTTCTGCGAAACTTTCTTCGACGATGTGAACGTGCCCAAAAGCTATGGCGAGGATTGCCCGGGTTATGTGGGTGAGATTAATCGCGGCTGGGATGTCGCCAAATATCTGCTGGGTCACGAGCGCGAGATGATTTCGGGTATGGGTGGCAATGAACGCACAGCGGCCATTGGCGCGTCGATGAAGCGCCATTCGGCCAAGACCGGCGATGATATTGATCCGGTTCTGCGCGGCGAGCTGGCGATGTTCGATGTCGACGCATTGGCCTTTGCCGCTATGGGCGAAAAGTTCATGGACGAGATGAAGGCTGGCAAGGGGCATCCCGCTCAGCCCAATATGATGAAATATGCCGGAACCGAGCTCAACAAGAAGCGTCACGAATTGATGATGAGTGTGGGCGGATCGCGCAGCTTGGAATGGGACAGCGAAGACACCGGCGGCGGCAAGCCATCGCGCGGATGGCTTCGGACCAAAGCCAATTCGATCGAGGGCGGCACATCCGAAGTGATGCTGAACGTCATTTCCAAACGTATTCTTGATTTGCCGGGAGCCTGATCGATGCCATTGTTTCATAATGAAGATCAGGCGATGCTTGCCGAAACCGCCAGCGGCTTCATGGCCGATGAAGGCAATATCGCCAAGCAGCTGCGCCATTATCGCGACCGCGACTGCCCCGATGGCTTTGGCCATGCTTTGTGGAAGCAGATGGCCGAATTGGGCTTTACCGGCATTCTGGTTTCCGAAGAGGATGGCGGGCTGGGCATGGGCCATGTCGAGGCCGGGATTGTCTTGGAAGAGATTGGCCGCAATCTGACCCCGTCACCATTCCTAACATCCTCTGTTTTGGCAGCGACTGCGCTGGGCAAGGGCGATGCGAACATGCGCGAACGCTATTTGCCCGGCCTCGTTTCGGGCGAGGCTGTCTATGCCGTCGCGATTGACGAGAGCGCCAAGCATAACCCCCAGCGTATCGCGACGCGGGCCGAAAAATCGGGCAATGGTTTCAAGCTGTCTGGCCAAAAGAGTTTCGCTATTCAGGCAGTCGCTGCCGACATGATCGTTGTCGCCGCGCGCACATCGGGCGATGATAGCGATGATGATGGCGTCACGCTTTTTGCCGTGCCCAAGGATGCTGCCGGGATGACACAAGATCCGGTGCGCTTGGTCGACAGCTCCATGGCCAGCCACATCACCTTTGATGGTGTCGAGCTTGATGGCGATGCGGTGATCGGCGAGGTCGATGGTGGCCGCGCAGTTCTGAACGCGATGCTCGCCGCGGGCCGTATTGGCTCAGCCGCCGAAGGCGTCGGCGTTGCAAGCGGGGCGATGGATATGACCGTCGACTACATCAAGCAGCGCAAGCAATTCGGCAAATTGATCGGCGAGTTTCAGGCGCTCCAGCACCGTGCGGCGCACCTCTATTCCGAAGTTGAGATCGCGCGGGCCGCGACGATCAAGGCGGCGCAATTGCTTGATGCAGGCAGTGAGCAGGCCGATCTGATGGCCAGTGTTGCCAAGGCAAAAGTCGCCAAATCAGCAGGGCTGGCCGTGCGTGAAGGCGTGCAAATGCACGGCGGCATCGGGATGACCGATGAATATGATATCGGGCTTTATATGAAGCGTGACCGGGCCTTGCAGGAATTTCTGGGCGATGCCTATTTCCATGCGAACCGCGTTGCTGAACTGAGCGGATA
>CALLIO010000048.1 GCA_938009055.1 uncultured Altererythrobacter sp. | reverse complement strand
CATCACTCCGCTGGCTGACAAGCTGGGCGCAGGGATTGGCGCATCGCGCGCTGCGGTTGATGCGGGCTATGTACCCAATGATTACCAAGTCGGCCAGACCGGCAAGATTGTGGCTCCTGAAGTCTATTTCGCCATCGGTATTTCCGGCGCGATCCAGCACTTGGCGGGTATGAAGGATTCCAAGACGATCATTGCGATCAACAAGGATGAAGACGCGCCAATCTTCCAAGTGGCTGACATTGGCCTTGTGGCTGATCTGTTCAATGCAGTGCCGGAATTGACTGGCAAGCTGTAAGTAAAAGCTGAGAGTTGATTTAGACCTCCGTCCCGTTATCTTGCGGGGCGGAGGTTTTTGTATGAGGATGCTTCGTTCGCTTGGGCTTGTTCTGGCGATTGTCAATTTGGCGGCCGTATCAGCTCAGGCCCAAGATCCCTCGGAGGATTCCGAGGCTAAGGCTGATACAGCAAAGCCGATAATCACCCGGGTCGAAGACGCCGGACTTGGTTGGCTTGAGGGTTCAGAGAGGCAAGACCTCACACTTGATCCGAGTATCGGCTGGAATGTCGATTTCGCTGACGATAGCTGCGGGCTTAGCCGCACCTTCGGAACTGGCAACGAATTGGTCATTCTCGATTTGCGCCAGTATGCGCCCAGTTCCTCGTTTGACGTAACGGTTGCCGGCCCTTCGCTCAAAGCACGCAAAGGCGTGCTAACCTACCGTTTCGCACCCGACGGAGAGGTTCAACGATCTCCTCGGCATATGATTGCAAAGTTTCCCAATAATCATACGGGCGTGGTTTTCGGAGCGTCACTATTGGCTGATCTCGATGAAACAGCATCACAAGACGAGAGAGATAACGTGCAAGCGGCAAGGGAGAAGCGCGTGGCCACGCTCTCCATCGAAACTGGCTTCGCTCGCCGCATTCACCTCAGAACAGGGCCGCTCAACGAGGCGATGGCTGTGATGAATCAATGCACGCACGGTTTGCTCGATCACTGGGGTCTCAAACCTGATAGCGCCGGTCAATGGCCAGCAATGGCAAAGCCAAGAAACGAAACCGCTTTCACGAAAAAAGTACAGGAAGTCTTCCCTCCAAAGGCACTTGGCACAAGCGGAATCGCCCGTATCCGCTTGATGATCAGCGAGACTGGCGAACCAACCTCGTGCCACCTCCAGGCACCGACTGAGAACAAGGCATTCAAGGATGCTTCGTGTCGCCAATTGGTGCGCTATGCCAATTTCGAACCGACCTTGAATTCCTCAGGTCAAGCCGTCGCCAGCTATTATGTCGTCAAAGTATCCTATATCAGCTGAGCGGAAGGGCAGAACAATCGATCAATCATTTGCAGGATCGCGTGCCGAGGGCGGAAAGAAACGAACCGATGGCTGAACGCATATTCTTCACGGCTTTGACCGCTGCAATTGCGGGAATAGCAACACCTGCAAACGCAGACACGCTGGAGTTGGAGTCCACTTCTGAATGGAAGTTGCGCGAGTATTCCGACCGATGCCAAATCAGCCGTGACTTCGCAGAAGGGGAAGACAAAACGGTTTTGCACATCGCAAAAAGCTCGCCGACCGGCCGGTTGAACCTGACATTGGTGGGAGAGAATTACGCAAAGCCTATCGGGCCGCTGTTGCGGCTGCGATTTGGCGATCAAGGCGACAGTTTGCGCCGTCACATCAAAGGCACCACACCCGAGGGTGTGCCGACCTTGTCCGTTACCGGCGTGACTTTGGCACCCAAGGCTGAACGATTTGACAGCGATATGGGAATGCAAACTGCCTCTGTGCCTGACGGCACCAGCACGCTTCACATCGGACGCGCAAGAAACAAACCCGCCGAATTTGCCCTGGGCGCGGTGCGTGAGCAATTGGCCAAACTTGACTTGTGCTCGCGCAATTTAAGCGTTGCGCTAGAGACTGCCGCCAATGCCAATTCGCACGGACCTACTCCCCCTAAACCTATTGATGGCGACAACTGGCTTTGGGAAAGAGATTATCCCTTGGACATGTGGCAAAAGGAGCAAAGTGGCTGGATTGGTTTTCAATTAACCGTCAACTCTCAAGGGAAGCCAACCTTCTGTGAGGTGATGGCGGTCGATAGAGAGCGGCTCTACAATGCCGGTCTATGCTTCAAGCTCATTGAACGCGCTCGCTTTGAACCTGCGCGAAATGCCAACGGTGAGGCCGTAGCCTCCTATTTTCGAACAAAGATAGGTTTCAAGATAAAGAATTAGCGCGGTTGCATGGCAAGCCGTCAATCACATGGACTGCAAAGCTGGCTGGCGGTCGCTGGTCAAGCCCATTTTCCTACATCACTTTCGCCCGCTAAATTCGCGCTTTAAAGCAGCCCGTCGATCACATGCAGAGTCACGCCGACTAGCCCGCCCACCAGCGTGCCATTGATGCGGATGAATTGCAGATCGCGGCCCACAGCATTCTCTATCCGGCCAGTGATGGTAACGGCATCCCAGCGCTTCACCGTTTCGGAAACCAGCTGGACGATTTGCCCGCCATAGCGCGTTGCAACGCCCACGACTGTCCGGCGGGCAAAGCGGTTGATTTGATGCTGAAGCCGCGCGTCTTCTTGCAAGGCTTTGCCAATTTCGGCCAACCCTTTGCGCATTTCCGCGCCCAGCTCGCTATCGCTATCGCGCGCACGGCGGATTAGCGACAAGCGGATCCGCTCCCACACCCCCAGCCACCAATCCGCGACTGCTGGATTGTCGAGCAAGTCGCGCTTCATGTACTCCACACGCTCGCGCGTTTTGGGATCGTGCTGCAAATCGCGCGCCAGCGTTGCCAGTCCTTCCTCAATCTTGGAGCGCAAGGGATGTTCGGGATCGACCAGCACTTCGGCCAAAAGCTTGTAGAGACCATCAAGAACGCTGGAGGAAATCCGCTCGTCCAGCCCCGTCCAGCGCAGCACCGAATTGGCCCGCGAATGGATCACTTCTGTGACCATTTCCTCATTGTCTTCCAGCGTCAGGCCCGCCCAACGAATGAAGCCATCAATCAACGGCATATGCCGCCCATCGGCAATCGCGCTTTCCAGCATACGGCCAAGCAAGGGCGAGACATCCAGCTTGGCCAATTGTCCGGCCAACCCTGTGCGCACTTGATTGCCCAGCCGGTCTGGGTCGAGCGATTCCAGGACTTCCGCAAGCAATTCAGCAGCTCCGCCGGTGATCCGCGAGCGATTATCCTCTTTGGGCGACACCAGAAATTCGCCTGCAGCCTTGGCAATGTTCATCCCGTACATGCGCCGCGCAACCACAGCGGGAGTGAGGAAATTATCGCGCAGGAAACCCGCCATCGTATCTGCAATGCGGTCCTTATTCTGCGGAATGATTGCTGTGTGCGGGATTGGCAGCCCAAGCGGATGGCGGAACAAAGCCGTCACTGCAAACCAGTCCGCCAGCCCGCCGACCATCGCCGCTTCGCTAAAGGCATTGACGAAACCCCATGCCGGATGAACGTCGAGCAGTTCGCGCGAACCGAAAAAGACAGCGGCCATCACCACGAGCAATCCCGTGGCTGTCCAGCGCATTCGCCTCGCACGGTCAGGCGGCAAGGGCGCCCCGCCAAAGGCTGTGCTGCGCGAAGACGCGGCAGAGGCATTGGCCGACACTTCGCCAGCAATCCGCACAGGCTTGCTTTGCGTGTCGTCAATGACAGGCTTATTCGGCAGGTTCAGCCCCCGGCGGCAGTGATGGCGGAAGACGCGTGGCAGGCGTTGCGGCCTGTCCACTTGCTTCTGGCAGTTCTTCGGCCACTGGCTCTGGAACCGGCTGGCCATCATCGCCAGGCTTAAAGGTCAGGAACTTCTCGCGCATCCAAGGACCCGCGCGCTTCTCAAGACCATCGGCAAGGCTGAAACCTGCAGGCACAATCAGCAAGGTCAAGATGGTTGAAAGGATCAAACCCCCAATCACCACCAAGCCCATCGGCTGGCGCCAAGCGCCATCGCCTGAAAGCGAGATGGCCGTTGGCACCATGCCCGCTGTCATCGCCACGGTTGTCATCACAATCGGTTGCGCGCGTTTAAGGCCCGCTTCCAAAATCGCATCGCGCTTGCGCGTCCCGGCCGCCATTTCCTCAATCGCAAAGTCAATCAGAAGGATCGAGTTCTTAGAGACAATTCCCAGCAAAAGCAGGATCCCGATAAACACTGGCATGGAGATCGGCTGGCCCACCGCCCAGACTAGCAACACCCCGCCAAGCGGTGCCAAGGCAAGCGAGCACATATTGACGAGCGGCGACATCAATCGTTTGTAAAGCAGCACCAGAACCGCAAACACAAGCAAGACGCCAGCAATCAGCGCATTGCTGAAATTCTCGAGCATTTCCTCCTGAAATTCGTCACTCCCAGCGGCATCACGAATGATGCCTTGCGGCAAATCTTGGAGGACTGGCAACTTGTCAATCAATGGCGTTGCTTCGCCGCTCAGAACGCCTGGTGCAAGGTCAGCGCCAACAAAGACGCGGCGGCTTTGATTGTAGCGCTGGATCGAAGTTGGCCCTGCACCAAAGCTGATATCAGCGACGCGGCTGAGCGGCACGGAACCTCCGCTAGCGGTTTGCACGGGCAGATTGGCAAGCGTTTCAATATTCTCGCGCGAGGACGACGGCAGTTTCACTCGGATGGGAATTTGCCGGTTCGACAAAGAGAATTTCGCAGCGTTCTGCTCGATCTCGCCCATGGTCGCGATCCGGATCGTTTGGCTGAGCGCCGCCGTGGTGACACCCAATTCAGCTGCGATCGCTGGACGCGGCCGGATGATGATTTCCGGACGGCTGATATCGGCATTAATCCGCGGGGCAACGATCTGCTCGAGCCCCTTCATCTCCTCGACCAATTGAGCAGCAGTGCTGTTGAGCAGATCAGGGTCAGAGCCCGCCAGCATGATGGTGATATCGCGTCCGCTG
>CALLIO010000047.1 GCA_938009055.1 uncultured Altererythrobacter sp. | reverse complement strand
ATAGCGCCGCACCAGCTCTGAATAGCGGCGGCGCAGGCCCTTACGATCAGTGTCCAAATCCAGCCCCATCGTATCGAGCGCTTGGGCTTCCTCAGCATTGAAGCGCGGAGCGGAAAAGCCGGTCGGCGCGCTTTGCGCCTGCTTGCGGGCGCGTGACTTGATCCCGGCTGCGCGGGCGCCAATTGCATCGAGCGGATCATCGAATTGCGACCATTTGGGCATGTTGTCGATGCCAGCCGTTGGCGAGAAGGCCGGGCTTTCGGTTTGCCATCCCGACGCTGGCGATTGCGCGGCGACAATCTCTTCAGCGCTCAGCCCCTCAAACCAGTCATAGCCAGCGTTAAACTCGCGCACATGCTCAAGGCAAAACCAGCGCCATTGGCCCGGCCCGTCAAACCCCGCGCGGACATAGCCGGGCGCGCGAAACTCACCAGCTTCGGCACAATGCGGAGCCTCGCAAATGCGCCCCGTGTCTTCAAACCGTCCGTGAAACTTGCTTTGCGGCATACACTCCCACAATGGTGATCCTTCCAAGGCTTGTGAATAGGAAAAGTGCTGATGGCCGCCACAATGGCAGAAGAAATGACCGCTTTGCTTGAGCAGAAATTTGCGCCCAGCGCGCTTGAGATCATCAATGACAGCGCCCAGCATTCCGGCCACGCGGGCGATGATGGTTCAGGCGAATCGCATTTCACAATTGTGATCGAGGCCGCTGCCTTTGCCGAGATGAGCAGGCTTAAACGGCAACGCGCGGTGATCGCAGCGCTCGGCGATATTGTGGGCGGGCGCGTGCATGCCGTCGCGATCAAGGCCAGCGCGCCTGGCAATCAATAAAGCCAATTTAAGCCGTCACCGATGCTAATAAGAATACCCAAACGGTCGCACTTTACCGAGTAAGAACACCATGCTTTCGCGCAATTACGAGCCTTCAGCCAAGCTCGCTCCATTTATCGGGCATTTCTATGTGTTTCAGGCACCTTTGCCGGATGATCATGTGATCGATGACTTTGTATTGGCTGAAACCGCCTTGGTGAGATGCTTGATCAAAGGCGATTGGAGCGGGAGCGATGCACCCGAAGAATTGTCCAAACCAGGCTATCCATTGTTTACCGGCGCCAACTTCAACCCTTACAAAGCGCGATTAACCGGCAGCCTCGACATGGTCGGGTTTGCGTTGCGTCCGAGTGGATGGCGTGCCTTGTTCGAGCAACCTCATGCTGATTTCGTCGACGAACTCATATCGTTCGAAAAGGTTTGGGGGGATCTGGCGACAAAGCTGTTCAACGATGTTTCAGCCGCAAGCACCGACGAAGAGAAGATTGCCATTGCCGAGCATATTGTCTCAGCGCGTCTTGAGCAGATCGGCACTTTTCACATTGACGATGCCATGGCCGAATTTGAAGTGATTGCGCGCGAGGACAGCACGATCAGGGTCGAAGAGGCAGCAAAGCACATCGGCCTTTCCGTGCGCCAATTGGAACGCCGCTGTAAATACAGCTTCGGGCTCACACCCAAAGCTGTGCTGCGTCGCAGCCGGTTTCTCGATATGGCGGCTGCCATTCGCGGGATGAGCAGCCCAAGCGAGGAAGCGCTGGCTCAGCTGCGCTATTTCGACGAATCGCATCTCAACCGCGAATTCAGGCGTTTTTCAAAAATGACACCGGGCCAGTTCAAAGATGCGAATACGCCTTTGCAAGCAGCGGGCTTAAAATTCCGGGAACAAATCAAGCAAGGCCATCGAGCTAGTCAAACGAGTTGAGCGCGCTATGGCAGCATGGGAGGGAACCAGAATGAGCTTTACTGAAAAGGTAGTTTGGATCACCGGAGCGTCTTCGGGGATTGGCGCAGCCATGGCGCGCGATTGGGCCGCGCGCGGTGCGCATCTGATCCTATCGGGCCGCGATCAGGGCAGGCTTGCCGAAGTCGCCAAGGATTGCGGCGAGACGCTGATCCTACCCTTCGATGTGCGCGATGATGCAGCGCTTGCCAATGCCAATGCAAAGGCTCTGGCGTGGAAAGGCGGCGTGGACATCGCTGTGGCCAATGCTGGCGTTTCGCAGCGTTCCAGAGCACTCAAAACCGATATGCAGGTTTACCGCGACATCATCGCAATCGACCTGACCGCGCAAATCGCTTTCAGCCAAAGCTTGATCGGACATATGGCCGAGCGCGGCAGCGGCAAACTGCTCTTCATCTCCTCCATCGCAGGCAAGGTCGGCGTGCCGATGCGCACTGGCTATAGTGCCGTGAAATTCGGGCTGGCCGGCTATGCCGATGCTTTGCGTGCAGAGCTGTCGGTCAATGGTGTCGATGTGCATGTGATCTATCCCGGATCCGTTGCCACCGATGTCGCCAAGAATGCCTTCACCGCCGATGGCGAAAAGCGCGGGCGCAGCGACAGTATTATCGACAATGGCATTCCTGCCGATGAAGCCGCCAAAACGATGATCGATGCCGTTGCCGCCGGAACCCGCGAGATTATCGTCGCGCGCGGTGCGGAAGAGCAAATGGGCGAGATGTGCCGCACTCCTGAGGCATTGCTCGACCAAGTCGCGGCCATGGTGGCCGATGGCTATATGGACAAGATGGAAGCGTAATGATCGAACTCGAGC
Organism: uncultured Altererythrobacter sp.; assembly: GCA_938009055.1. Lineage (GTDB taxonomy): Bacteria > Pseudomonadota > Alphaproteobacteria > Sphingomonadales > Sphingomonadaceae > Erythrobacter. The sequence continues at coordinate 7,815 of CALLIO010000047.1, read as the reverse complement.
AGAAACGCGTTAGCCTCGCCAATGGGATCGAGCTTGATGTGGTTGATGAAGGGCCGGTTGATGCGCCGGTGCTGGTTTTCCTCCATGGTTTTCCTGAAAACCACCGCACTTGGCGGCATCAGATCGCACATTTCTCAAGCCGCTATCGCTGCATTGCGCCCGATCAGCGCGGCTTTCGCGGCTCTTCCAAACCGCAAGAGGTCAGCGCCTACACGCCCGACAAGCTTATTGGCGACGTATTCCTGCTCGCCGATGCGCTGGGCATCGCGAAGTTCACTATTGTGGGCCATGATTGGGGCGGCGCGATTGCATGGGGCGTGGCGCTGGGCGGCCAGCATGCACGGGTTGAGCGCGCGATTATCGCCAACGCCCCGCATCCGCTGATCTTCACCAAACTGTTGTGGCTAGACCGTGGCCAGCGCGAAAGCAGCCAATATATCCGCGCCTTTCGTGATCCGGCCAATGATGATCTGATCCGAGAAAAAGGCCTGACCGGACTAATGCAAAAGGTCGTCAAATGGGACAAGCCCAGCGCCATGCCTGATGAAGAGCGCGCGATCCTGCTCAAAGATTGGGAGGATCGCGAAGCCTGCTTCGGCATGCTCAACTATTATCGCGCCAGCCCAATGGTGGTGCCGACAATGGACGAGCCATTTGCCCTGCCCGAAGGGTTCGCGCCGCCACCCCTGCCCGATCTCACCATCCCTACGCTGGTGATTTGGGCGCTGGATGATCTCGCTCTGCCTGCATCCAATCTTGAAAGGTTAGACGAAGTGATCCCCGATCTCACAGTCGCGAAAGTGCCCGATTGCGGCCATTTCGTACCTTGGGAAGCGCCCGCAGCGGTGAATGATGCGATGGAAGTGTTTTTGGCCCGCTAAACCAATGCTGTGTTGCCCTTTTGCGGTGCAGACCCTAAGTGCCGCGACGCAATGACCAAAGCGCCGCAAACACCGCTGACTTTCGCCATACCCAAGGGCCGCATCCTCGACGAAGCGCTGCCCGTGATGGCGCGCGCAGGCGTGGTGCCCGAAGATGGTTTTCACGACAAAGCCAACCGATCGCTCAGCTTTGCCTGCACCCGGCCCGATATGCGGCTGATCCGCGTGCGCGCTTTTGATGTCGCGACATTCGTGGCTCATGGCGCAGCGCAGGTTGGAATTGTTGGCAGCGATGTGGTCGAAGAGTTTGATTATGCTGATCTTTATGCACCCGTTGACCTTGACATTGGCCATTGCCGATTGTCGGTTGCGATGCTGGCAGACGAAACCAGCGAAACACCGGCAAGCGCAAGCCATTTGCGGGTCGCGACCAAATATCCCTCGCTCACCCGCCGCCATTTTGAAGCGCAAGGCATTCAGGCCGAATGCGTCAAACTGAATGGCGCGATGGAGCTTGCCCCCTCGCTTGGCCTCGCCAGCCGGATCGTCGATCTGGTGTCTACCGGCGCGACGCTTAAACAAAATGGCCTCGTGGAAACCAGCAAGATCATCGACATCACCGCAAGGCTGATCGTCAATCGCGCTGCGCTGAAAACCGACGCGCGTGTGGCCGATCTGGTTTCCGCCTTCCGCGAGCTGGCCGAAACGCGTAAAGACGGCTGATGCAAAAGCTCGCCACTACTGATGCCGACTTCGCCAAGAAGTTTGACCGCATCGTGCGCACGCGCCGCGAAAGCGATGCCAATGTGCAAAGCCAGGTGCGCGATATTCTGCACGAGGTGAAGGCGCGCGGCGATGATGCTTTGTCGGCCTATTCGATGCGGTTTGACGGCTATGCCTTGAGCGAGGATAGCGATTGGGTGATTACGAAAGAACGCTGCGAAGAAGCGTTTGAGGATTGCACCCCCGAATTGCGCGCCGCGCTGGAATTGGCGGCCCAGCGGATCCGTGCCTATCACGAGGCGCAGCTTCCCGAAAACCGCGACTTTACCGATGATGCCGGTGTGCGTCAGGGCGCAATCTGGCGCGCGGTAGATGCCGCAGGGCTTTATGTTCCCGGCGGTCGCGCAGCCTATCCCTCTTCGCTCTTGATGAATGCTATTCCCGCCCGCGTTGCAGGGGTAGGACGATTGGTGGTGGTCACCCCCACGCCCAAGGGGCAGTCAAACCCGCTGGTGCTTGCCGCTGCGCATCTGGCGGGCGTTGATGAAGTGTGGCGGATCGGCGGGGCGCATGGGGTGGCAGCGCTTGCCTATGGAACCGACAAGATCGCGCCCGTCGATGTGATAACCGGCCCGGGCAATGCCTACGTCGCAGAGGCGAAGCGCCAGCTTTATGGCGTGGTCGGCATTGATATGGTCGCAGGGCCATCAGAAATTCTGGTGATCGCGGATAAGGACAATGATCCCGACTGGATCGCCTCTGACCTGCTTTCCCAAGCCGAACATGATCCAAGCTCACAATCCATCCTCATCACCGATGATGCCGGATTTGCAGCCCTGGTCGAAGATTGCGTGAATGTGCAAAGCGCGCAGCTTGCAACATCCAAAGTCGCGCAAGCGAGCTGGGAAGAGCACGGCGTTATTATCGTGGTCGATGATCTCTCAGAAGCGGCAAATCTCGCCAATGAGCTGGCTGCCGAACATGTCGAGCTGGCCGTGGCAGAGCCAGAGCCATTTCTGGAAAGCATCCGCCACGCAGGCAGCGTGTTTCTAGGCCGGATGACGCCCGAGGCTGTGGGCGATTATGTCGCTGGCCCCAATCATGTTCTGCCAACAGGTCGCCGTGCGCGGTTCGCCAGCGGTCTGTCCGTGCTCGACTTTATGAAACGCACCAGCTTTATCGAGCTGGATGATGGCGCGCTCGACGCGATTGGACCGGCTGCTGCCGAACTCGCCTATGCAGAGGGGCTTCCCGCCCATGCCCATTCGGTGGAAAGACGCCTAAAACGATGAACACGCCCGCACGCTCTCTTGCTCGCTCAACCGCACGGCTTGCCGCTGTGCAAGCGCTCTATCAGCAACAGATGGAGGGGACAGCGCTGACCAAATTGCTCGACGAATTTCACCAGCACCGTCTTGGCAAAGAAATTGACGAGACGCATCTGGCCGAAGCCGAGGTTGAATTCTTCGATGATCTGGTGGCCGGCTTTGATGCCCGGCGCGCAGAAGTGGACGAAGCAATTTCGGGTAAACTTGCAGACGGGTGGACGATCGCACGCATGGACAAGACCATGCTGCAAATCCTGCGCTGCGGAGCTTACGAATTGATAGCACGGGCGGATGTGCCCGCCGCTGCTGCAATCAGCGAATATGTCGATGTGGCGAAAGCCTTCTTCGATGACCGCGAGGCGAAATTTGTGAACGGTATCCTGGATGCGCTCGCCAAGGATGTGCGCTCATAAACGAAACCGACTTCATCTCTGCCTTACGCAAACTACCGCTCCACACGGGCGCGCGCGGGCTGGAAGATGATTGCGCGGTTCTGGAAGTGGGCGGTGAGACATTGGTGCTCACTCATGATGCGATGGCAGAAGGCACGCATTTCAGAAGTGATGCTGACAAGGCTGATGTTGCGTGGAAGCTGGTCGCCACCAATCTGTCCGATCTGGCCGCCAAGGGCGCTGAGCCGATGGGCGTGCTGCTCCAACACAGTTTGAGCGCGCAAGACGAGCGCTTCCTCGTCGGCCTTCAAGAAGTTCTAGAGGAATATGGCGTGCCGCTGCTGGGCGGCGATACGATCTCTGGCGATAGCGTAGCCACATTTGGCCTAACCGCAATTGGCCGCGCCACCCACACGCCCGTGCCATCGCGCAGCGGAGCGCTGGTTGGTGACGCAATCTATGTAACGGGCGAGCTAGGGCGCGCGATGCTGGGTTTTGAAGGTGCATTGGGGCATCTTGCAGCCTTCAGCCGCCCTCGCCCGCGACTTAAAGAAGGCCAAGCATTGGCCCCGCTCGTCAGCGCGATGATGGATGTGTCGGATGGGCTTCTGCTCGATTGCCAGCGCATGGGCATCGCAAGCCATGTGAGCATGCAGATCAGCAGCGAGCCTATTCCTGTTGCGGACGCTGCGCGCCGCCAAGATTGCATCCGCTGGGGCGATGATTACGAGCTGCTTTTTACCGTGCCGGGTGACATCAGCCTCCCCGTTTCAGCCACGCAAATCGGAACGGTGCAAGGTCTCAATACTGCACCGCTTTGGCTTGATGGCGAGGTTGTGAGCGAGGACAGCACGCTTGGCTATCAGCACGGCGCAACGCTTAATTCCTAGCAATTTGAGCGAAAAGCGCATTCGATTGCGCATTCACCCCTTGCCTCAAGCTTAACAATATGTGTAGCCTCTTAGGCAGAAGGAAGCTGCTGTTCAGCAGGCCAATTCTCCACACAATAGAGAATAAAAATTCCAAAGAGAGAGGGGATTCTTCGTGGACTTAGTTCTTATATCAATCGGGTTGGGACTGCTCGCCGTAATTTACGGCTTCGTCACCAGCCGGCAAGTGCTCAGCGCAGATGCTGGCAATGCCAAAATGCAGGAAATTGCTGGCGCTATTCAAGAAGGCGCGCAAGCTTACCTAAACCGTCAATACACAGCCATCGGCATCGTTGGCGTTGTGGTTGCGATCATCATCGCGATCTCGCCATTGGGCTGGCTGTCAGCTCTCGGCTTTGTCGTGGGCGCAGTGTTGTCCGGCGTTGCAGGCTATATCGGGATGAACATCTCGGTTCGCGCCAACGTGCGCACAGCAGCGGCTGCTGACAAGGGCTTGCAAGAAGGTCTGACCGTTGCGTTCCGCGCGGGCGCTGTAACCGGCATGCTGGTGGCTGGCCTTGCGCTGCTTGCCATCGCTGGCTTCTTCTATGTCCTCACCGACATGATGGGCCTTAGCCTGACAGACCAAGGTCAAAAGCGCGAAATTATCGACGTGCTCGTGGGCCTTGCATTCGGCGCTTCGCTGATTTCGATCTTCGCTCGTTTGGGCGGCGGTATCTTCACCAAAGCAGCTGACGTAGGCGCTGACTTGGTCGGTAAGGTTGAAGCAGGCATCCCAGAGGATGATCCGCGCAACCCGGCCACAATCGCTGATAACGTGGGCGACAATGTGGGCGACTGTGCCGGCATGGCTGCTGACTTGTTCGAAACCTATGTTGTGACCGTTGGCGCGACCATGGTTCTTACCGCTTTGCTGTTCACCGGCCTTGCGGCTGACGAGCTTAAAGCGCTGATGACCCTGCCGCTGATCGTTGGCGGCGTGTGCATCGTGACTTCGATCATCGGAACGTATTTCGTGCGTCTGGGTAGCTCGAACAACATCATGGGTGCGCTTTACAAAGGCTTCATCACAACCGCGGTTCTGTCGATCCCGGCGATCTATTTCGCTACGGATGCAGCTGTCGGTCTTGGCACTGAATATGTGCAGGGTGAGACCAGCTTTACCGGCATGAGCTTGTTCTGGTCGATGATGGTTGGTCTGGCCGTCACTGGTCTGATCATCTGGATCACCGAGTATTACACCGGCACCGAATACCGTCCGGTTCGCTCGATCGCCAAGTCTTCGGAAACGGGGCATGGCACCAATGTGATCCAAGGTCTGGCTATCAGCCTTGAATCGACCGCATTGCCGACAATCGTGATCGTCATCGGCATCATCGTCACATTCCAGCTTGCTGGTCTGATGGGCATCGCCTTTGCTGCGACATCAATGCTGGCGCTTGCCGGTATGGTTGTGGCGCTCGATGCTTATGGCCCTGTCACTGACAATGCTGGCGGCATTGCCGAAATGGCTGAGCTGGATGAAAGCGTTCGTGAAAAGACAGACGCTCTCGACGCGGTTGGCAACACGACCAAGGCTGTGACCAAGGGTTACGCGATTGGTTCTGCTGGCCTTGCCGCACTGGTGCTGTTCAGCGCTTACACTGCCGATCTCAAAGAGTTCTTCCCGGATCTGAATGTGAACTTCAGTCTCGAGAACCCTTATGTGATTGTTGGTCTGCTGCTGGGCGCATTGCTGCCTTACCTCTTCGGAGCGATGGGCATGACCGCTGTTGGCCGCGCTGCGGGCGATGTTGTGGTTGATGTGCGTGCACAGTTCGCTGCGGACAAGGGCATTATGGATGGCACCAGTCGTCCAAACTATGCCCGCACGGTGGACCTTGTGACCAAGGCTGCGATCAAGGAAATGATCGTGCCTTCGCTGCTGCCACTACTGGCTCCGATTGTGGTCTATTTCGCGATTTACTTTGCTGCCGGTCAGGCCAACGCCTTTGCGGCGTTGGGCGCTCTGCTGCTGGGTGTGATCGTCTCGGGCGTCTTCGTCGCGCTTTCCATGACCGCTGGTGGCGGCGCATGGGATAATGCGAAGAAATATATCGAGGACGGCAATCACGGCGGCAAAGGGTCAGAGGCCCACAAAGCTGCGGTGACTGGCGATACGGTTGGCGATCCATACAAGGATACCGCTGGCCCGGCTGTGAACCCAATGATCAAAATCACCAATATTGTGGCGCTGCTTCTGCTCGCTGCTCTTGCAGGTGGTCATTAAAGAACAGGCGAAAGCCTAAACACGAAACACCCCGTCGGGCCCTTCGCTCGGCGGGGTTTTTCATGCGCTACGCAGCCACCTGCATTGACCTTGGCTCTGCCGCGCGGCATTGCCCAAGCCTTATGAGCGATAACCCAAGCCAAGAAGAACTCGTCGCCGGATTGGTCGACCTGCTGACCGTCAAACCCGCAGGACAGGACCGCTTCATTGGCGATGCGCAGGATGGCGGCGTGGGCCGGATGTTCGGCGGCCAAGTGCTGGCCCAAGCACTGCAATCTGCTCAATCGACCGTGACCGATGGCAAACAGGCCCATTCGCTCCACGCCTATTTCCTGCGCGGCGGCAAGGAAGGCCCACCCACCAATTTCCGCGTCGTGACCGATTTCGAAGGGCGCAGCTTTGCCAATCGCCGTGTGGTCGCAAGCCAAACGGACGAGAATGGCGAAGAAGTGCCGATCCTCAACCTTACCGCCAGCTTTCAACGCCCCGAAGACGGCATGAGCCATGATGATTATGCCATGCCCGATGTGCCGCCTCCCGAAGAGCTTAAGAAAGACACGGATCTGCGCGCCGAACATGTCGAGAAAGCTGGCGTAACCGGCGCCGCGCGCGAGATGATGCTGCGCCCGCGCCCGATTGAAATGCGCACCCATGGCAAGCTCCACTGGATGAATGCCGAGCCGCGCGAGCCGCGCGCTTTCACATGGTTTCGTGCTGGCGTTCCGATCACCGGTGATGCGGATACGGCGGCGCTCCACCGCGCGCTGATCACCTATGCCAGCGACTTTACCCTGCTCGGCACCAGCGCCCTGCCCCATGGTCTGTCATGGATGCGGCAAGAACTTGTTGGCGCAAGCTTGGACCATGCCGTGTGGTTTCACAGAGAGGCGCGCGCCGATGAATGGCTGCTCTATGCCACCGATGCGCCTTGGTCTGGCAGCGGGCGCGGATTTAACCGCGGACGCATCTTTAACCGCGAGGGGCAGCTGGTCGCCAGCGTCGCGCAGGAAGGAATGATGCGCAAACGCGCTCAAGTAGCGAAGCGATAGCCCAGACAAAAACGTCGTAAGGGCAAATAGCCCAGCCGCCTTGCACTTAGGCTTTTCAGCGCTACTCTTGGCCTTGAGAGGAAACGCCAATGCCCACCATCACCTGCGAAGAGCCGGTCAAAACCTCGCTCCAGCCATCGAACCACCCCTATCTCTCGGGGCCATGGACACCCGTTCACGAAGAGCTGACGGTTGACGAGCTTGAAGTGATCGAGGGCGAAATTCCCGCTGACATCGACGGGATTTACCTGCGCAACACAGAAAACCCCGTGCATCAACCGCT
>CALLIO010000046.1 GCA_938009055.1 uncultured Altererythrobacter sp. | reverse complement strand
TCTGCTCGATGAATTTGGTGCCAAGCGTGTGATTGATACGCCGATCACTGAATATGGCTTTGCGGGTATTGGCACAGGCGCTGCGATGGGTGGCCTGCGCCCTGTCGTCGAGTTCATGACCTTCAATTTCGCAATGCAGGCGATTGACCACATTATCAATTCAGCGGCCAAGACAAACTACATGTCTGGCGGTCAGATGCGCTGCCCTGTCGTCTTCCGCGGCCCCAATGGCGCGGCAAGCCGCGTTGGCGCGCAGCACAGCCAGAATTACGGACCCTGGTATGCCAGTGTCCCAGGACTGATTGTGATTGCGCCATTTGACAGCTCGGATGCGAAAGGCTTGATGAAGGCTGCCATCCGCTGCGAAGATCCGGTTGTGTTCCTCGAAAACGAGCTGGTTTACGGCCGCAGTTTCGATGTCCCTGATCTTGACGATCATGTCTTGCCCATCGGCAAGGCGCGGATCATGCGCGAGGGTAGCGATGTCACCATTGTGAGCTATTCGATTGGCGTTGGCATGGCATTGGAAGCTGCTGATGCGCTGAGCGAAGAGGGCATTGATGCAGAGGTGATTGACCTGCGCACGCTGCGCCCGCTTGATACCGAGGCTGTTCTTAACTCTTTGGCAAAGACCAACCGTATAGTCATCGCCGAAGAAGGCTGGCCGACATGCTCGATTGCATCGGAAATTTCAGCGCTTTGTATGGAGCAGGGTTTTGACGATCTTGATGCGCCAGTAACGCGCGTTTGCAACGAGGATGTTCCGCTTCCTTACGCAGCAAATCTGGAGGAATTGGCGCTGATCAATCCTACCAAGATCACCGAGGCTGTGAAGAAGGTCTGCTACAAAGCCTAGGCGTTTAGCCTATGTAGTAACACCACATTAACCCCGTTGCTTGACCCTCGATTAGGAGGTCGTTCGCTATTGCCTAGTTTAACTTTAAACGGGGCATTTGAATCGTGGCAAAGAACTTTGAAAAGCGAAACGCACGAGCACTAAGCATTCTTAAGGATGCAAGCGGTAGCATCTTGCCGATGAGCGCAGTGGCTTTGGTAGTGCTTGCGGGAATGATCGGCGGCGGCGTTGATATGTCGCGGGCCTACATGGTTCAAAACCGTTTGCAGAATGCCTGCGATGCGGGTGTTTTGGCCGGACGCCGCGCAGTCAACGCAGACGGATACACAACTGCCGCCCAAAACCGCGCTGACAATTTCTTTGACACCAACTTTGATGAAGCCAATGAAGGAGTCTCAGAGACCAGCTTTGTATCTACGACGCCCGATAACGGTAACACGGTAAATGGTGTTGCGACCACTACGGTTGATACCGTGGTTGTTCGCTTGTTCGGCTATGACGATGTGCCGCTGTCAGTTGAGTGCACCGCCTCCATGTCGGTTGGCAACAGCGATGTCGTGATGGTGCTCGATGTGACCGGATCGATGGGGGGCACCCTAGGCGGGCAAACCCGTCTCCAGGCTCTCAAAGGCGCGATGAAATCGTTTTACGATACTGTCGATAGCGCGGCAGCTGGCGGAAATTCACGCATCCGCTTTGGCTTTGTGCCCTATAGCTCGGGTGTGAATGTCGGCCAATTGTTGTATAATCAAGACCCAAAGTTCCTTGCCGACAGTCACGCTTACCAGTCTAAAAAGGCCGTATTTGAAGACGTAGAAGTAAACGAATTCTCGGGCTGGGGTGATCCTTACACCACGGAAGACAATAACAATTATTCGTATGATTACGATGATTGGTATTATCATACGGGTTCATACCGCAAGAAGAATGATTGCGAAAACAATCAGCCCAACGATACCAGTTGGTCGGTTGATGGCGCGGCAAGTACGACTACCGTTCCAACTTACATAAATTCGGGCGGGCAACGCGTTTCAGAGACCAGAACTTCTTCAGATCAAACTCGCACTGAGTATGATTGCTACAAGGCAGGCAAAAAGAACTATTGGGTCATTCGGCGCACGGTCACGCGCACCGATTCCGATATCGTCTACTCGATTGAAGATCCGATCTACACAACCACGACCACCACGTCGTTTGATCGTTGGAGCTACGAAGAGGTCGTACGCGACACTTCGACTTTCAAGACATTTGCAGCAACCAGCACACCAACCGGTCCCGACGGCACTGCTGAATTGTCGACCTGGGATGGCTGCGTAGAAGAGCGCGACACTGAGTCAGTGGACACCTTTAGCTTTAGTTCGATTTTTGGCATCACCCCTAGTGGTGCGCTGGATCTCGACGTCGACCTCGTTCCAACGGTTGCTGATAGCACCAAGTGGAAGCCAAGTTGGCACCAGATTTCTTATCGTCGCACGAACAGCAGCGGTAGCTCAGTGACCTCTGCTCAAAGCGACTATGGGACGTCATCATCGCTTAATGGCTACTATGCGTGTCCAAAGCAGTCTCAGCTTTTGTCGACTATGACTGAGGCTGAATTTGATGGCTACACTGACTCGCTTTCTGCTGGCGGCAATACATACCACAACATCGGAATGATCTGGGGTGTGCGTCTGGCTTCACCAGATGGAATCTTCAGTTCCAACGTCAATGAGGCGCCATCCAATGGCGGTGACGTGGCTCGCCATGTTATCTTCATGAGTGATGGCGCAATGCTGCCGCATACTTTGGTCTACTCGCCATATGGCATCGAGAAGCTCGACAAGCGGGTGACAGATGATGGCTCCTCGGATCACTCAAGCCGTCACACCAAGCGTTTCATCGCGGCTTGCGATATTGCGAAATCGAAAGGTATCCGCGTCTGGGTTATCGCGTTTGCAACCGGATTGACGCCTGACCTTCAGGATTGTGCATCTGACGATAGCGCCTTCACGGCCGCGAACGCTACGCAGTTGAATGACGCCTTTCAGGAAATCGCCAAAGACGTTGGCGAGCTGCGGATCACGCAATAATGGTTCGGCTCGCCAATCCTATTGCGCCGATGATGCGCTCCTTGCAGGGCGACGAGCAAGGCACCACCGTTATGGAGTTCGGGTTGATGGCCACGGTCTTCGTAACGCTGCTGCTCGGCCTGTTTGACCTCGGCCAGATGGTCTACACCCAATCGACCCTTAACGGGGCGGTGCAGACGGCAGCGCGTTCATCCTCGCTTGAATCGGGCAATACGAGCAGTGCCGATACCGAGGTGCAAGATATCGTCCGCTTGACCGCGCCTGATGCGACCGTGACAACGTCGCGAGTCAGCTATTTCGACTTTGACGACATTGAACGCGCGGAATCCTGGAACGATGCTGATGGCAGCGGCGTGTGCGATGACGGCGAAAGCTATTCGGACGAGAACGGCAATGGCCAGTGGGACGAGGATATCGGCTCTGACGGTAATGGCGGCGCGAGTGACGTTGTCGTTTACACCGTGACTGTCGCATATGATCCGCTGTTCCCAAACCCATTTGTTCCAGGCGGCGCGGATAAGCGCACTTTAACCTCGAGCACGGTGAAGAAGAACCAGCCATTCGCTGACCAACCGGGATATGGCACTGTAGCGGGGACTTGCGACTGATGCTGAAACTTCGCTCCATTGAGCGCTTCACCAAGCGCCTTCGCCGCGACACCAGCGGAATCTCGCTGGTCGAATTCGCGCTTGTCCTGCCGATCCTGCTGACTTTGGGCCTTTACGGAACAGAGCTAGCACGCATGGCCAACACCAAGATGAAGGTGAGCCAGATCGCCTTGTCACTGGCCGATAATGCCTCGCGCCTGGGTCAGACCGACAACAGCGGTGTGACCCCTACGATCAATGAGAATGACGTTGCAGCTGTGCTTAACGGTGCGCTGCGTCAAGGCCGGTCGATCGATATGGAGACCAATGGCCGCATCATCATCAGCAGCCTTGAGTATGATGATCCATCGGACCGTCAGTTCATCGCCTGGCAGCGTTGCATCGGTGACCTTGAGCGCTCGTCGCGTTATGGCGATGACGAGGACGAAAATGGCCTTATCGGTGACGAGATTGAAGGTATGGGCGATGGGTCCGAAAAGATCACAGCTGCATCCGGCCAAGCGGTCATGTTCGTGGAAGTGCATTACACTTACTCAAGCCTGTGGGATAATCCCTTCGGCAGTGGCGATGGCAGCTTTTACGAAGAAGCCGCCTTCCTTATCCGCGATGATCGCAATCTGGACCCCGGCCTGACTGGCTCAGAAGTGTCAGACACTCAGTGTGACTAAGCCGATTGGGGCTAACCCTCAGCTTTGATTGACTGTGCGGACAGATTGTCGCAGGCATTTCGTCATGAGCGATACGCCCAGCGAAACGCTGACACCGGAACTCGATATTGCCCTAAGCTATACGCCCGCTGATCTGCGCGATCGGCTGCGCGCATTCCTGACGCTTGACCGGCGGCTATCCCAAATTGTTGCGCAAACGACAGAGCCAATGCTGGGCCAAATGCGTTTGGCGTGGTGGCGCGATATGTTCGCAAAGCCCGTGGGCGAGAGGCCATCTGGCGATGCCGCGCTCGATACTGTCAGCGCATATTGGGAAGGGGAGGAGGCAGTCTTGACGGCTCTGGTCGATGCCTGGGAAGAAATGCTCACCGAACCGCCGATGCCCCAATCTTCTATAGAGAATTTTGCCAAAGGTCGTGCTGCCGGTTTTGAAGTTTTGACGGAAGCGAGCGACAGCTCGCAGGCGATCATGGCTGCCGCTGCAACTTGGGCGCTTGGCGATGCAGCAGTGCATATAGGGGAGGGGGCAGAGCGCGATCTGTTTGTGCAATTGGCTTTGCAACAGCCGGCGACTGCGCGCCTTCCCAAGACCCATCGCGGGCTCGCAATCCTTGCCGCACTGGTGCGCCGTTCGCTCAATTCAGGTACAAAACCGCTGATGCAGGGGCGCGGTGCAGCATTGCTTGCCTTAAAGGTTGGCTTGCTCGGGCAATAAAACGCTATATCCTCCAGAAGCGAATGAGTAATGGTCGTGGGGAATTTGCGTCATGAACAAGGTTTTGCTTGGGGCTTTTCTTGGTCTTGTAATGGCAGGAGTTGGATTTTACTGGTGGGCAGGGCGCGCGCAGGTAGAAGAAGTTGCGCCTCCTCCCCCCGAACCGGAAGAAACCAAGCCACCGGAAGAGGATTTGCCCGAGGTTGATCCTGGTGACCTAACCGGCCCGGCACCGCCGCAAGCAAGCGAGTTGACCAAGGAAGAAAAGCGCTTCTTTCGTTATGATCGCAATCGCGACCGGATCATCAGCCGCAACGAAATGCTTTCGAGCCGCTCCAGCGCTTTCCGCAAGCTCGACAAGGATGGCAACAATCTGCTGACGTTTGAGGAATGGGCCCACACCACGGTCAAGCGTTTTGATGGCGCGGATGCCAATGGCAATGGCCAATTAACCGAGAAAGAATTTGCGACAACCGCACCCAAACCGCGCGCGAAAAAGCCTGCATGCCGGTGTTGATTGGGCTGCTGCCAATCAAGCCGTAACAGCCTCTTTCGCAGTCAGCCATTCCTCCATACGCTCTTTCGCGCGGGTGGTGTAGGCTTCCTTGCGCTGCTTCTTGTGCACACGGTGGAGCGGCGGGAAGAGGCCAAAGTTAACATTCATCGGCTGATATGTGGCGGCCTCTGCATCGCCGGTAATGTGGCTGAGCAGCGCGCCCAAAGCGGTCGAGCGGGGCAGGGGCGTCCATTCTTCGCCCGCCAGCTCAGTCGCGGCCATCATGCCCGCGACAAGCCCGATCGCTGAGCTTTCGACATAGCCTTCGCAGCCAGTGATCTGACCTGCAAAGCGGATGTGCGGCGCATCCTTCAAACGCAATTGCCGGTCGAGCACCAGCGGTGAGTTGAGGAAGGTGTTGCGATGCAATCCACCCAGCCGCGCGAATTCAGCCTTCTCAAGCCCAGGAATAGTGCGGAACAATTCAACCTGCGCGCCATATTTGAGTTTGGTCTGAAAGCCGACCATATTCCACAATGTGCCCAGCTTGTTGTCCTGGCGAAGCTGCACCACGGCATAAGGCCAGCGCCCTTGCGGAAATTCTTCTGTTGCATCGCGCGGATTGTCGAGGCCCACCGGCTTCATCGGCCCATAACGCAAAGTATCAACTCCGCGCGCGGCCATAACCTCGATTGGCATGCAGCCATCGAAATAGGGCGTGTCGGCTTCCCACTCCTTAAATTCGGTTTTCTCGCCATCCATCAGCCCGGCATGAAAGGCCAGATATTGCTCCTTGGTCATCGGGCAATTGATGTAGTCGCCTTCTGGATTGGAAGCGGCGGTGGCCTTGTCCCAGCGCGATTGGATCCAGCAAATGTCCATGTCGATAGAATCGCGGTGGACGATGGGTGCAATGGCGTCGAAGAAGGCGAGGCGTTCCTGCCCTGTCGCTTTGACGATGCTTTGCGCGAGCGATTGTGCGGTCAGCGGGCCGGTGGAAACAATCGTCAGGCCGCTTTCGGGCAGGGTGTCCACACGCTCGCGGACAATTTCGACATTGGGATGTTCGGTCAGCGCTTTTTCCACTTCGGCGGAGAAGACCTCGCGGTCGACCGCCATCGCCGAACCGGCCGGAACGCGTGCCACTTCTCCAGCCCGCATGATGAGCGAATCCAGCCGCCGCATTTCGTGATGAAGCAGGCCAACGGCGTTCTTCGTATCATCATCGCTGCGGAAAGAATTGGAGCAGACCAGCTCTGCCAAACCGTCGGTCTGGTGGGCAGGGGTCATCTCTCCCCCATTTTCCAACGGCGCGCCGCGCATTTCAGATAAGCGTACTTTGACGCCGCGCTGCGCCAATTGCCATGCCGCCTCTGATCCAGCGAGACCGCCGCCGATAATGTGAACATCTGTTGCCATAGCCGCGATCCCTAGGGCTTGCACCGCGCTCACATCAAGGGGTAGAATTGCCAAACGCTCATAAGTTGAGCGCGAGAGGGGATCCCATGCCAAAGCGCGCACTTGTCAATCACAGGCCCTATCTGCTCGCCGCGGTGATCGCTGCGATTGCCTATTATCTTGTCCGCGAAACGGCGCTTGGCGGGGTTTGGGTGATGCTGATTAAGGGCGCTGGTGCTGCATTCTTGGCGTTGTATGCGCTGCGCAGAAGCGATGCGACAGATGCGAAGATTCTTGCGGTGTTTTTGGGGTTTAGCGCCGCTGGCGATGTGGGAATCGAGCTGTCTTTAGAGTTGGGCGGCGCGCTGTTTTTCTTAGCCCACCTCGCCGGATTGTCGCTATTTTTGCGGAACGCACGGTCCAACCATTCAGGCAGTCAAAAAGCACTGGGAGTCGCTTTATTGCTTGGCACGCCAATTATCAGCTGGCTGCTGACGCAAAACTGGCAGATTGCGCTATACTCGTTGGCATTGGGCGGCATGGCGGCAAGCGCATGGATGAGCCGTTTTCCGCGCTACCGCGTTGGAATTGGTGCAGTGCTATTCGTGATTTCCGATTGGCTGATCTTCGCGCGCGAAGGCGTGTTGGAAGCAAGCGCCATTCCCGACCTCTTGGTCTGGCCGCTCTATTTTCTAGCGCAATTCTTGATCGCGACGGGCGTTGTGCAAACGCTGCGCGGTGAGCATCCCGAAAGCGGCGGCTAAGCAGGCTCGTACGCGGCGATAGTAGTGCGGTGAAGCTCGCGGCGATGCCCTTTGTAACCGCCCGTGGCCTTGTGAAGCACGCTACGATTGTCCCACATGATCAGCATGTTATCATCCCATTGGTGTCGATAGACAAACTCGTCGCGCACCTGCCATTCTTGCAATTCGCTTAGGAGCGCAAAAGCTTCGTCCTGCGCCATTCCTTCGATACCGATGATATAACCCATGGTCGAATAGATCGCTTCTTCGCCCGTTTCGGGATGCACTTGAATAAGTGGATGGCAATAGGTTTCGTTCGCGCTTGCATCCGGGCGAATGGCCATGGAGCGGTCTGTCTCCCGCTCATGATTGCCATAAGTACCCTCGGGCGCATAAGCGAGCTTAGCGCTGTGGATGGCAGTCAATTGCCGCATTGCGTCCTTTCGCGTTTCGGGAAGGGCAGCGAAAGCAGCCACTTGGTCGGCAAACATCGTGTCGCCACCATGGGGAGGAATGTCCACTGCTAGCAGGCAAGTGCCAGCGGGCGGCGCGTTCAAGAAGCTCCAGTCGGAATGCCAGTTCTCGGCAAAAAGCGGAGTCTTTTCATCGGCTTCCCGCAAAATGGCAGCGATGTTCTTTCGCCCTTCAATCGGATCGAAGAAGGGGTCCTCGCCAAAACCGCCCATGGCGATGGTAAAACGCTCAAGCGCTTCATCATCCATGGCCTGATCAGTAAAGGCGATGACTTTGTGCTCTAGCCATAGGTTGCGGATTTCGATGATGAGTTCTGCGTTTAAATCCCCGGCCAAATCGACGCCGGAAACACGCGCGCCGCATGCCTGACCAGATGGCTTAGCAATCAACGCTTTTCTGTCATTCTGCGTCTGTGCCAGGCGCATCGTCTGAAGAGGTCTCCGGTGTATCTCGACTTATCTCGGGGTTATCTCCAGCTTCCGTTTCGGCCCCTTCAACCGCTTCATCTAGCACCTCTTCTTCAGGCTCCTCGATCCGCACGGCACCTACGATTGTCTCGCCTTTGGCGACGTTGAACAGCCGCACACCTGCGCTGCCGCGCCCAATAACTCTCAGAGAATCAAGCCCAATCCGGATCAGCTTGGCTTGATCTGTCACGAGCATTAGCTGGTCATCGCGCGTTGCAGTAAAGCTGGCGACGACTTCGCCATTGCGCTTGATATTGTCGATATTGGTGATGCCCATGCCGCCGCGTCCCGCGCGCCGATATTCGTAAGCGGTGGAGAGCTTGCCATAACCATTGGCACACACGGTTAAGATGAACTGCTCTTCTTCCGCCATTGCCGTGTGATCATCGGATAGGGCGGGGGCGTCTTCGTCAGCCTTCCAGGGCGCAACTTTCAGATAAGCATCGCGCTCATCGGGCGTTGCCGAGCCGCCATGGAGGATAGAAAGCGAGACAACTTCGTCATCTTTCTCTTTGAATTTCATGCCTCTTACGCCGGTCGAAGTGCGCGACGTGAACTCGCGGACATCATGGCCGGCAAAGCGGATCGCCTTACCCTTCTTGGTGGCGAGCAACACGTCATCGCTCTCTTCCAACAAAGCAACGCCGATGAGTTTGTCCTTGCTTTCAGGGTCAAACTTCATCGCAAATTTGCCGTTCGATGGCACATTGGCAAAAGCATCCATCGAATTGCGCCGCACGCTTCCTTGCGCGGTGGCGAATACGACGCTGAGTGCGCCCCAGCTGTCCTCATCTTCGGGAAGAGGCAGCACCGTTCGGATCGTCTCGCCCTCGTCAAGCGAGGGCAGCATGTTCACTATCGGGCGTCCGCGCGTTGCCGGGCCACCCTCGGGCAATTTCCACACCTTCAGGCGATAAACCTTGCCCGAAGTCGAGAAGAACAGCACCGGAGTATGCGTCGAGGTGACGAAGAGTTCGGAAACCGCATCCTCATCCTTGGTCGACATGCCCGCGCGCCCTTTGCCGCCGCGATTTTGCGCGCGGAAGGTGGAGAGCGGGGTGCGCTTGATGTAGCCATCATGCGTCACGGTCACGACCATCTCGTCGCGCTCGATCAGGTCTTCATCATCAAGCCCATCCCAAGCGGGCGCAATTTCCGATACGCGCGGCGTCGCATAGGTGTTGCGCACCTCCATCAGCTCTTCGCGCAGGATTGAATAGAGCTTCACTCGGTCGCTGAGGATCGAGAGATATTCTTCGATAGCGATCGACAGCTCTTTCAGCTCATCGCCAATCTCGTCGCGGCCCATTGCCGTGAGGCGATGGAGGCGCAGATCGAGGATCGCTTTAACCTGCCGCTCGGACAGCTGATAAGTGCCGCCATCTTCCTCATCCGATGGCTCAATCGCCTCGACCAGCGCGATATATTGCGCAATGTCGCCAATTGGCCATTTGCGCGCCAGCAAGTCGGCACGCGCTTGCGCCGGATTGGGAGCGCCGCGAATGATCGCCACAACCTCGTCCAGATTGCTGACCGCAACCACCAGCCCGAGCAAGATGTGCGCACGGTCGCGTGCCTTGTTGAGTTCAAACTTGGTGCGCCGTGTGATGACTTCTTCGCGGAAGGCGACAAACGCCTGAATGAAGTCGCGCAGCATCAGCGTTTCGGGCCGCCCGCCGCGAATGGCGAGCATATTGGCAGGGAAGCTGGCTTGCGCAGGGGTGTGCCGCCACAGCTGGTTGAGCACGACTTCTGCAGTAGCATCGCGCTTGAGGTCGATCACCACCCGCACACCTTCACGGCTGCTTTCGTCGCGAATGTCTGAAATGCCTTCGATCCGCTTTTCCTTGGCGGCGTCAGCGATCTTTTCTACCAGACCGGATTTGCCAACCTGATAGGGGATTGCGGTGAAGACGATGCTTTCACGGTCGCCCTTGCGGGTTTCGATTTCATGGCGGCAGCGCATGATAATCGAGCCGCGTCCGGTGGTGTAGGCGGATTTTGCCCCCGCGGTGCCCAAAATAAGAGGTGCAGTGGGGAAATCGGGGCCGGGAATATATTCGATCAGCTCTTCTGAAGAGATTGCCGGATTGTCGAGGAAGGCGAAGCAGCCGTCGATTACTTCGCCTAGATTGTGCGGCGGAACATTGGTCGCCATGCCAACCGCAATACCGCCGGCGCCATTAACGAGCAGGTTGGGGAAGCGGGCGGGCAGAACCGATGGTTCCTTCTCAGACCCATCATAATTGTCGACGAAATCGACCGTATCCTTGTCGAGATCGGTCAGCAGCGCTTCGGCCACCTTGGCAAGGCGGCTTTCGGTATAACGCATCGCCGCCGGTGGATCGGGGTCCATCGAACCGAAATTGCCCTGACCGTCAATCAGCGGAACGCGCAAGGACCAATGCTGCGTCATACGTGCCAAAGCATCATAAATCGCGCTGTCACCATGCGGGTGATAGGAACCCATCACTTCGCCGACAATCTTGGCCGATTTGCGATAGGGACGGGTCGAAGTGTAGCCGCCGACCTGGGCAGCATAAAGGATGCGGCGGTGCACCGGCTTCAACCCATCACGAACATCGGGGAGCGCGCGGCTGACGATCACGCTCATCGCGTAATCGAGATAGCTCGTCTTCATCTCATCGACGATGTCGATGCGCTCAAAATCGCCCATTGGAACAGGGGGAGTAATGGTGTCGGTTTCGTCGCTCAAAGTTCAGGCCATTTCTGTCTTTTCTATGGTCTTAAGCTGTAGGTTAAATCGGCCTTTCTCACCACCTGAGATCGGGCACAAAGCGCCAAAAGCCGCGCTTTATCCACATAAAGCATCCAGCCAGCAGAATCGCGGAAATTTGCCGCATTTCGGGGGCATTCCAGCGCCATTCAATGGTCATTCAGCCAGTGATTGCTAAGAAGAATTGCAAATTGGCGATATGCGGTTAATTGAAACCGTGTCGCGCGGCCTTATGTGGTCGCCAGCCAAGCATTTTAGGGCGCTTCAAAACGGCGCAGCATCGGATTTTTTCAGGAGAGAACCCCAGATGATTTTCACCACACTTAGCCGCGCCAAAACTGGTCGCCATTTCGCCCTTGCCGTGGCGCTAGCGACAGGCTCTGTCGTTGCCCTGTCCGGCATTGCCGCTGAACCCGCGCATGCCGAGAAAAAGAAGAAGAAAAAGAAAGGCAAGAAGGAATATTCAGAAGCGTTCATTGCCGCTTATAATCCGATCAATGAAGGGCTTAAGGCTGAAGCCCCTGATATTGGTGCAATCAAGGCTCAGATCCCCGGGTTGATTGCTGCAACGGCCTCCAATGACGAGAAATTTGTGACCGGCAATACGACTTACTCAGTCGGCCTGCAGGCATCTGACCAGCAGATGCAGTTGGATGGCATGAAGTTGATGATGGAAAGCGGTCAGATTGCGGCGGAGAAGCTCGGTCAGTACAATTTTATCGCCTTCCAGCTCGCGCGTGCTCTGGGAAAACATTCAGAATCGCGGCCCTATCTCCAGGGTGCGATTGACAACAATTTCACCACCGAAAGCGTGAATGCGTCAATGATGCAGATCGAAATGTCCGAGACATATTTCCGCGAGAACCGCTTCAAAGAAGGTCTCGCGCTGCTCAAAACGGCGATCGACAATCAGGAAGCTGCCGGACAGTCAGTTGATGAAGCTTGGTATCGCCGCGGACTTGCGGTGGGTTTCAACAATCAAGTGAAGCCCGAAGTCTTCGAATTTGTGAACCGTTGGGTCGCAGCCTATCCGTCAACCGGAAATTGGCGCGATGCGGTGAACATCACCCGTCAGCTCAATGAATATAATCCTCAGGAACTTCTTGACGTGCTGCGCTTGGGCTTCAAGCTCGATACGCTGCAGGAGAAAGTGGAATATATCGACTATGTCGAAGCCGCCGATCCGCGCCGCTTGCCTAAGGAAGTGCAAGATGTGATCCAGCAAGGCTATTCGAGCGGGCGGGTCAGCCGCGATGATATCTATCTTGCAGATTCGCTATCAACCGCGTCAGGGCGTATCCGTTCTGACCGCGCTGAGCTGCCTGCGCTCGAGCGGGATGCAAGCGCCTCTAGCGCTGGAATTCGCACTGTGCTGGCCGCCGGCGATGCTTTCTTGAACTATGGCGAGCACGCCAAGGCTGAAACCTTCTATGCAAAGGCATTGTCGATGCCGGGCGTAGACAGGGCGCAAACGCTGACCCGGCTTGGCATTGCGCAGACCAATCTGGGCAAGTTTGCCGAGGCCAAGGACAGTTTTGCGCAGGTGCAAGGCCCGCGGGCTGAGATCGCTCGGCTGTGGACGACTTATATCGGGCAGCAAATGGCTCCGGCTGCGGCGGCAGTGCCTGCTGTTGCGGCAGCGCCTGCGGGCAGCTGACCGCTCCCAGCAAAATAGTTTAGCAATTCCGGCGCGGGTTCCTCAAATGGAGCTCGCGCCGTTTGCCATTTTAGCGAAGGCGTTTGACGTAGATCTGGTTGCCTTCGCGCTTTTCGAGCGCAAAGTTTTCCATGGCTTCAAACAATTCACGCAGGTTCTTGAATCCGTAATTGCGCACATCAAAGCTCGAGCGGTTCCCGGCAATCTGGCCGATTTGCGACAGCCGGGCGAAGCCGTTCTCATCCTTCTTGGCTTCGGCATGGGCGGCATTGACCAGCGCATCCAATTTCTTCAGCTCATTCTTGTCGCCGCGCTTTTTCGGGCCGTCGCTTTGCGTCGTGCTGGCGATCAGATCATCGATAAAGAGAAAGCGCGTGCAAACGGCCTGAAACGGTTCGGGCGTCTTCTTCTCACCAAACCCGTAAACGATCACGCCTTCTTGCCGCAATCGCGTTACGAGCGGGGTAAAATCGCCGTCAGAGCTCATAATCCCGAAGCCATCGACCTTGCGTTGATAGAGCAGGTCAATCGCATCGATTGTCATCGCCATATCGGTGGCGTTCTTGCCCTTAGAGACATCGAAATGCTGCTGCGGACTTATGCCGAAATCATTGGTGATCTTTTCCCAATTGGCCAGATTGCTCTTTGCAAAATTGCCATAAGCGCGCCGGATATTGACCTGACCAAGCTTGGCCATGACTGTCAGCACTGGATCAATCCCCTTGGGCGAGGTGTTGTCCGCATCGATCAGCAGGGCAATGTTTTTAAGCTCGGTATCGACCAATATACTATCCTTCGCTGACAAACTCGCCGCTTGCCTCATCAAGTGAGTAGAGCGCGCCTTCGCTCAAGGAGAAGAACGCGCCGCGCAGTTTGAGCGCGCCTGATTGCACTTTCTCAGTCACCCAAGGGAAGCTGCGCAAATTCGCGATCGAATGTTTGACCGCTGCCATCTCCATAGCGCGCAAAGCTTCCTCGCTTTCGCTGCCATGTTCGGCAATCACCCCGTCACGAACCGCGCCCAATTGCGCTGTCCAGGCATCTACCGCGCCGCCCTGCCCAAGCGGCTTGCCAGCAAATCCGCGGGTGAGCGAAGCCTTGCAGCCCCCGCATTGGCCGTGGCCCATGACCAGGATTTGCTTCACCTCAAGAAACTGAACCGCAAACTCAACCGCCGATGCCACTGAATGGCCGGCGCCAAAGGGCGGGACGAGTGCAGCAACATTGCGCACAACAAACAATTCGCCTGGATCAACATCAAAGATGCGCGCTGGCTCGACCCGGCTGTCAGAGCAGGAAATGACCATCAGCTTGGGATGCTGGCCATTGCTGACGAGATCGGCGTATTTGTCCTTCAGTGCCGGAAAGCTGTCTTCGCGAAACCGGCGATATCCTTGCAAGAGTTCGGCATATTCAGGCATTTAAAAGCGTTCTCCGCGGATGACTTCAACATCCCACATTGTCAGGAGAAGTCCATGCGTGGTCAAGATCGGGGCAAGTGCTTCTGCCAGTTTTTCAGCCTTTTCCTGCGGGGCAATCGTAAGCACAAAAACCTTGTCCGTGCCCATCACGCGCTCTTCGCGCCAATGGCCATCGCGGCCTTTGCCCGATTTAACGGGAGTGACTGTCCATCCGGTGATTCCGGCCGCATCAATCGCGTCGGTGACCAGCCTGACAATTGCCTTGTCGGTGAGAATTTCGATCCGTTTGCGGACAACAGTTTCGATCATGACGGCGGGCCTCCTGAGCCAATGAGCGCAGAGGCCAGCGCGCTGATAAGCCCGATATTGATGAGGATGTTGAAAGGAAATGTGATCGACAGGCTCATGGTCAGATAAATGCCAGGATCAGCTTCGGGGAGGGCCAGCCGCATCGCGGCAGGCACGGCAATGTAGCTCGCACTGGCGCATAAAACGCCCAAGGCGGCAGCAGAACCCACATCAAGGCCAATGACCGCGCCCACGCAGGTGCCCAATGCGCCGTTCACCAGCGGCAGGGCAATCGCCAGAACGCCGAGCCGCCATGTGATCGCGCGATTGTCCATCAACCTCCGCGCAGCGATCAGACCCATATCCAGCAGGAAGAGGCATAAGACGCCCTTAAAGCCAGCTTCGAAGAAGGGGCTGACATCGCTAAAGCCATCCTCGCCCCCGATCATCCCAATGGCAAATGCGCCCAGCAGCAGCACAACCGATGCGTTAAAGAACACCTCATGCAGCATCGCGCCTGTGCTTTGCCCGCTTTTGCTGCCCATTCCGCGGGCCAGCAAAAGGCCTGAAAGGATCGCGGGCGTTTCCATCGCGGCCATTACGGCCACCATATAGCCGCCTGCAGGTTTGGACTGGAATTCCAATATCTCAACCGCTGTCACAAAGGTGACAACGCTGACCGAGCCATGATGGGCAGCTACCGCGCCTGCGTTAATCCGGTCGAGTTTGGCAAATCCTTTGAGCACACCATAGGCAATGAAGGGTAGCAGGAAGCTTGCGGCAATCCCTGCGCCAAGCGCGGCCAAAACATTCGCGT
Organism: uncultured Altererythrobacter sp.; assembly: GCA_938009055.1. Lineage (GTDB taxonomy): Bacteria > Pseudomonadota > Alphaproteobacteria > Sphingomonadales > Sphingomonadaceae > Erythrobacter. The sequence goes on along the minus strand of CALLIO010000046.1, from coordinate 2,866 downwards.
CAATGCCCGACTTGGAAACCGCAACGCCCCCTTTCAGACCAATCGCTGCCATCAAATAGAGCGACATGCCCTTGGCCAAAGCCTCTGGAATCGCGAGATCGGAGCGGGCAAAGGCTGCCAGAAGTCCCAAGACAAAGAACAGCACCACCGGCGAGGTGAAAGTCTGTAGCGTGCTTGCATCCATACGAATGCGCTTAGCGCCGGCATTGCGTAACGGCAAGCTGACCATTGCACCTGTGGCCAGCGATCCCTAAGTGGGCGGGTATGAATGACCTGACCAATCCCCCGTCTTTGTCAGAAACGCCGCGCGAACCGCGCAAGCGCAAGCCCGATTGGATCCGCGTAAAAGCGCCGACCAGCAAGGGTTACAATGAAACGCGCAAGCTGATGCGCGAGCTCAATCTCAACACAGTTTGCGAAGAGGCCGCTTGCCCCAATATCGGCGAGTGTTGGACCAAGAAGCACGCGACCGTCATGATCTTGGGCGATGTGTGCACGCGGGCCTGCGCGTTTTGCAATGTGAAGACCGGCATGCCGCGCATCGTCGATCCGATGGAGCCAGAAAACACCGCTGTTGCTGCGGCCAAGATGGGGCTTGAGCACATCGTCATCACCAGCGTTGATCGCGATGATTTGCCCGATGGCGGGGCAGGGCAGTTCGTTAAGGTGATCGAGGCTTTGCGCCGCAATACGCCTGATACGACGATTGAGATCCTTACGCCTGATTTTCGCGGTAAGATGCGCCCTGCTGTTGAGGCAATCTGCGAAGCGGGCCCCGATGTTTACAACCACAATCTGGAAACGGTTCCGCGCCTTTACCCCACGATCCGGCCCGGCGCGCGCTACTACGCGTCGCTGCGTCTGTTGGAAGAAGTGAAAAGCCACGATCCGATGATCTTCACCAAATCGGGCATTATGCTGGGGCTGGGCGAACAGCGGCTCGAAGTGCATCAGGTGATGGATGACATGCGCAGCGCAGAGGTCGACTTCATGACCATGGGGCAATATCTTCAGCCAACACCCAAACATGCCAATGTCGAAGAGTTTGTGACGCCCAAAGCGTTTGATGCCTATGGCTCGATCGCGCGTGCTAAGGGCTTTTTGCAAGTCGCATCCAGTCCGCTGACCCGCTCAAGCTATCATGCCGGTGATGACTTTGCGAAGATGCGTGATGCGCGCGCTGCGAAGCTGGCGAAAGCGGCTGCAAAGTAGGCCGCCATGCCCGGGATCAGCGAAAAGCGCGAGCTACCTTATAGCGCTCAGCAGATGTTCGATCTGGTCGCGGATGTGGGCAGCTATTCCAAATTCTTGCCATGGGTCGTGGCGACCCGCATTCGCTCTGACAATGAGAGCGAGATGATCGCGGATATGGTTGTGGGGTTTAAATCTCTGCGCGAGCGTTTCACGTCTAAAGTGATGAAGCAGCCCGGTGAACTGATCGATGTTCACTATATCGACGGGCCTTTGCGCGATTTGGAAAACACATGGCGCTTTACCCCGCGCGAAGGCGGGGGCTGCATTGTCGACTTCTCTGTCGATTTCGCGTTCAAGAATCGTGTGTTCGAGGCGCTAGCAGGGCAATATTTCGACCGCGCTTTTCGCAAGATGGTTGCCGCTTTTGAAGCGCGGGCAGACGAGCTTTACGGCAGCAAGAGTTCCAGCGCCCACAGCGTCGCCTGATGACGAATCGCAGCGCGCGATTTTCCGTCGAAGTGCTTTAACTCACCTTCCGGCTCGCCTTCCGCATTGCGAGTTGCGCGCGCGAAGACGACTGTGCCAACGGGTTTCAAATCAGTCCCACCATCGGGCCCGGCCACTCCGCTGATCGCCACAGCCACATCGGCGTTGGAGTTTTCCAGCGCGCCCTTTGCCATCGCCCAAACGCAGGCAATCGAGACCGCTCCGAATGTTTCGATGATGTCGCTTGCAACGCCAAGGCTCTCCATCTTGGCGTCGTTTGAATAGGTCACAAAGCCGCGGTCGAGCACAGCGGAGGAACCGGCAATTTCGGTCACAGCCGCTGCGACCAGACCGCCAGTGCAGCTTTCAGCGATCGCGACTTTGCGTTCCTTGGCGACATTTTCATCAACAACGCGCTGGGCGAGCGCAGCCAGATCAGCAGGGAGGAGTGTATCGCTCATTCGGCTGCTGAGTCCGTGCAAAGCATACGCGTCTTGCCTTCTTTCGCGCGGCCATCTTCGACCATAGAGACAACGAAGCCGATCAGGCCGCCGATATTTTCCGGTGGTAGAGGTGCGATAAGCTCCATACCGCGTTCGATCTTGCCGCATTGGTCAGGCTTGATTTCTTTCGCAAGCATGGTCGTGATGATCGCATCGACGAAGGGGCGCAGCGCGCTTTCGGGCAGTGCATCAAACATAGCCGTGTCGATGGGGCTTTCGTCATTTGAGCCGAAGCTTTTGATGACGCGCAATGTGCCGGGCCAATTGGCGTCTTGCTGAGCGACATAGGGTGCCAAAAACGCATTGCTTTGTGTCGCAAAGAAACCGTCTGCAGGTAATTCAGCCGAGCATTCGCCCGATACGGCGCTTACGATGGCAGGCATCGAATAGCGAACAGCCGAACTGAGATCTTCCTCAGATATGCAGGATTGCGCCATCGCCATCTGTGACTGCGTCAATGCGCAAAGGGCAAGGGCAGCTGCGCCCGATTTCGTGATGAGATGTTTCATTGTGACGGATCCTCTTTATTGAGCAGAACGATGGCTTGGGCAGCGATGCCTTCCTCTCGTCCTGTGAAACCAAGTTTCTCTGTGGTGGTGGCCTTAATGCTGATCTGGTCGAGAGCGGCACTAGTGATGTTTGCGACCGATTGCCGCATGGCGTCGCGATGGGGGCCGATCTTG
>CALLIO010000045.1 GCA_938009055.1 uncultured Altererythrobacter sp. | reverse complement strand
TGCGCCCTCACCCAAAGCGGCTTTCACAGCCTCAGCAAGCGCGCGCGCCTCTTCTGCCGGAACCGTTCGGATGGTCGCTGGATAGCGGCCCGCCAACTCATCAACCGCTGGCGAGCTGCGCGTGATAACCGGCTTACCCATCGCCAATTGCTGGTAGAGCTTGTTGGGAATGACCCGCGCCGCCTTGTCGGATCCGCCAAAAACGCCAAGGCAAATGTCAGTGCGGGCGATCAGATCGGGCAGACGCTCATAGTCGACCCAAGGTATCCACGTTAGATTGGAGACGGGATTGGCGGCGAGGAATTGCTCCAGCTCGCCTTGCAATTGCCCCTTGCCCACAATCACCCAATGCACATTGTCGTCGGGCTCGATCTGCGAGGCAGCAAGGATCGTCGGCATTCCGTGCAAGGGGATAAGCTGGCCATAAAAAAGCACGATTTTTGCGCCTGCTGGGACATTACCCAGTCCATCGACCGCTTTGGGCAATCCCTTGGGAGCAAAGAGCTCTTCTGCGCCCACCAGCACCGTCTCGAAACGCTTGCGGTCAATCCCGAACTCTTTTGCAAAGAAGTCTGCATGGGCATCAGTATCGGTCAGGATAATGTCGGCCAGCTTCAATCCCAAACGCTCATAAAGCCGGATCGCGCCCGACAGCAATCCGCCCGCCTTAACCATACCGCGATCCCCAACAATCGTATCGTGGATCGGTAGGAAAGCATCGAGCACCAACCTGCGCCCTTGCAGCTTTGCGACAAGCGCCGCGATGAAAATATCGGGCGTGCCGGGATAAGGAAGCAAGACATGCACATCCCGCTCGCTGCGCAGCAAACCGACCAAAGCGCGCGGAAAACCAATCAGCAGTTTGAGCGCAGCACGGATGGCAGCCTCCTTACCCGCGATGGATTTGTCCTCCACCCCCGACCACACAGGGATCGCAATTTCGCCCGCCAGCGAATCCTTGCGGCGTAAAGCATCGAGCAGCAACCGCACGCGCGGCTTGCTCGCATCATAGCCGCCCCAGGCCACCAGCTTAACTTTGCTCATTGCGGTGATATGGCTGGATCGCTGATCGCCCGCAAGCGTGCCCGGCCCCGCTCATCCACAAGCATCGATAGCGCAAGCAATCGGGGGATTGGCCGCATTCCAGCCATGCCCTTGCCGCCGCGCTGCCTCTATAACCGCCCACATGATGGCAATGGCCCAAGGCATTGTGACCCTGTTCGAGCGGATCGAGGCTGTGCTGACGCGCACCGCAATCTGGGCTGCATGCATTGTAATACTGGCCGCATTCCAGACCTTTCTGATCGTTACCCATCAGCCTTGGGCAGACGAGTGGCAGGCTGCGCTTATCGCTTTGGAAGCGCCCGATTGTGGCACGATGTTCGCGTGGCTTCGATACGAAGGGCACCCGTGGCTGTGGTACGGTTTCTTGCGTGTGCTCGGATGGGTGTTTGCACCTGAAAATGTGCTTTGGATTGCGGCACTTATCTGCGCAGCCTTTGTTCAAGGCGCCATTCTGTTCGCCTCGCCCTTTGCCCGGTTCGAGCGCCTCCTGCTGGCCTCTAGCCAATATGTCCTGTTCGAATTTCTCACCGTCTCGCGCGGTGCCACATTGGGCGCAGCCTTGCTGGTCGCTGCGATGATTAGCTGGCGCAGCCGCTGGTTCTGGCTTGTCATGGCTTTGCTGCCGATGGTCGATTTTTTGTACGGCGTAATCTCGGGCGTTTTCCTGATTTTGCAATGGCGCGCTGGCAGGCTTTGGTGGCCGGGCATTGCACTATGGCTGGCAGGATCAGCGTTGGCGGCATTCAGCATGTTGCCCGCCAGCGATATGGTCAGCGCGTTCAACGCTATGGCGCCTTATGGCGGCGAGGGAACGTTCGCGCAGCACATTATGGGCTTTCTGCGAAAACTCGGCAGCCTGCCCATCCCCTTCCAAGGCGGAATAGCGCCGCAATGGAACAGCCCGGTTTTTCCAATCGAGGGTTTTGCATGGCTGATTATGGGCGCGCTGTGTTGGGTTTTGACGACTGGACAGGCATGGCAAAGGCTTCTGATCGCGGGCTTTTTCGGCTTCACTTTGGCGATGAGCCTTGCGCTTTATCCGCTTGGCCTGCGCCATTTGATGCTGGGTGCCTTTGTGTTGATCCTGTTTGTATGGAGACAGCGCGCAGACAAACAACCGCAAGCCCAGATCCCGCGTGCAAGCTTTCAAGTCTGGCTCGCCGTTTTAGCGATTTGCGGCATATCGAGCGCTACGATTTCCAGCATTCGCGGTTTTGACAGTGCGCCCATGGCGGCCAAACAGATCGAGCAATTGGGTATTGCCAACAATCATTGGGTCATGATGCCCGAATGGCGCGCGCCAGCGCTTGCTGGACGTTTGCCGGTGAACTTTGTGAGGCCGGATGAGGATTGCACCTATCGCTTTGTGCGCTGGGACTATGTCTATTCCCCGATGGAATCGCCTGAAGCGATCGAAGCTTGGGCCGTTAAAACACGGGAAAAATTGGGCAAATTCTATCTCATCAGCGATTTCACCTTTAGCGATTTTCCCGAGGATGTGATGAAACCTATTGCTGAAATTCCCAAGGGATATTCAGGGATTGGCTACTATATTTATGTAGTCGGTGAAGACCTGCCAACGCGGCCGGTTTCGTTTACGCCATGCAGCGCACCACGCACCTCTCCGACCGGGGCACCCTAGCAAGTCCTCACCTTAGGAAAAAAATAAGGTTTCCATTCTATTCACCATTCTTCGAGAGGCATTCTTCGCCACGAGCGTTGATGTCGGAATAGATTTTTACCCTTGGGGGAGTTGGCATGAGCGCATTCGGTAGAAAACCGACACCTGGTGGTGGCCAGGGCGGCGCACGCCCATCGTTTGGTGTGGCGAAACCTATGAAGGGCGGCGAACGCGCTGTCACGAAGGACAAACCCGCTGATGGGGGCGAGCAATTCCCGCCTCTGCCCGAGGAGGAAGCCGCGGCTAAGAAGCCCGCGCCGGCGCCGACTCCCGCTCCATCTTCAACTGGCAATAAGTCGGCCGATGATGCGATGAACCGCTTGACCGAGCGGATGAACGCGACCCATGCCACAGAGCATGAGCAAGGCGGCTTCGAAGCCAGCGTTCACAAAATCAAAGAGCAAGTGCTTCCACGCCTGCTCGAACGGGTTGATCCCGAAGCTGCTGCGACCTTGTCCAAGGATGAACTGTCGGAAGAATTCCGCCCGATCATCATGGAAGTGCTCGCCGAGCTGAAAGTTACGCTCAACCGCCGCGAGCAATTCGCGCTTGAAAAAGTTCTGATCGACGAGCTTTTGGGCTTTGGTCCATTGGAAGAGCTTTTGGGCGATCCCGACGTATCCGATATTATGGTCAACGGTCCCGACCAGACCTATATTGAGAAGGGCGGCAAGCTCGTCATCGCGCCAATCCGGTTCCGCGATGAACAGCATTTGTTCCAAATCGCCCAACGCATCGTGAACCAGGTTGGCCGCCGCGTCGACCAGACCACGCCGCTGGCCGATGCCCGCTTGAAAGACGGTTCGCGTGTGAACGTCATCGTTCCGCCGCTGTCGCTTAAAGGCACTGCGATCTCAATTCGTAAGTTCTCTGAGAAGCCGATCACGCTCGACATGCTCAAAGACTTTGGTTCGATGAGCGAGAAAATGTGTACCGCGCTAAAAATCGCGGGTGCATCGCGCATGAACATTGTTATCTCGGGCGGTACGGGCTCGGGTAAAACGACCATGCTCAACGCCTTGTCAAAAATGATCGACCCCGGCGAGCGCGTATTGACGATTGAGGATGCCGCCGAGCTTCGCTTGCAGCAGCCGCACTGGTTGCCGCTGGAAACACGTCCGCCAAACCTTGAAGGGCAAGGCGCGATTACCATTGGCGACCTTGTTAAAAACGCCCTGCGTATGCGTCCTGACCGGATTATTCTGGGTGAGATTCGTGGTGCGGAATGTTTCGACCTTCTCGCCGCTATGAACACGGGCCACGATGGCTCCATGTGTACGCTTCACGCCAACAGCCCGCGCGAGTGCTTGGGCCGGATGGAAAACATGATCCTAATGGGCGACATTAAGATCCCGAAGCAGGCGATCTCTACTCAGATTGCCGAATCGGTGGACATCATCGTTCAGGTGAAACGTCTGCGCGATGGTTCACGCCGCACCACTGACATCACCGAGGTGATCGGGATGGAAGGCGATGTGATCGTGACCCAAAACCTCTTCAAGTTCGAATATTTGGACGAAAGT
>CALLIO010000044.1 GCA_938009055.1 uncultured Altererythrobacter sp. | reverse complement strand
GTTGAATTTTTGAAATTATACGTCATTACGCCGCTCCTTCACCATTGTGCGTCGCCCCGCATAGTCTGTGACCAGAATGCGAGCTTTCCTTCAAAAGCGCGCAGCCCTAGCCAGTAATCCCCTGTCATAATCTTAACATTTGGCCGTGCCGCAAATTTGCGACGTGCCGGTGCCCTGATGAGTCGGTTTGTTCAGCCGCGCCTTGCTGGTGGATGAATATTGCCGAGGAAACGCACCAAAGCGCGGGCGGGTCGCACTGCTGATGCGGTGAGTTGAAACTGGCGGCGGTGCTGGAGCGGGCGCTTAGGCCGCTTTCCAGATATCCCCATCGCGCGTGACCAATCCGCGTTTCTCGCAATCGAGCAGATGCGCCTCGACGCTCATTTCCGCTGCTGGAATCAGGCGTTCATCGAGGCCCTTATACATCACGGGGATGAAGGCAGGGATGGCGCGCGCTTCTTCGCCAAGCAGGCGCAAAATCTGGTTCTCGCGCTGGCGGCGGTGGCCAATCATGCCGCGAACCAGTTGTTTTGGCTTGGTTATGGGCGCGCCGTGAGCGGAGTAGTATACGGTGTCCTCGCGCGCCTGAAGCTTGTCGAGGCTGGCCAAATAATGCCCCATGTCGCCATCGGGCGGGATCACGACGCTGGTCGACCAGCCCATCACGTGATCGCCGGTGAACAGCGCGCCGGATTCCTCCAGCGCAAAACATTGGTGGTTGGATGTGTGACCGGGCGTGTGGACAGCGCGCAAAGTCCATCCGGTGCCAGTCATTGCCTCGCCATCTTCGAGCACGCGGTCGGGCGCATAGGTGGTGTCAAACGCCTCGTCAGCGCGGGGGCGGTCCGATTTCAGCACCAGCGGCGCGCAGCCGATGACGGGAGCACCTGTCCTTGCTGCAAGCGGGGCGGCGGCGGGCGAATGATCGCGATGGGTATGCGTGCACATGATCGCGGTGAGCTTGGCATCGCCAACCGCTTTTAGGATCGCCTCGATATGCGCGGGATCATCGGGCCCGGGATCGATCACCGCCACATCACCCTCTGCGCCCACCACATAGGTCTGCGTTCCGGTATAGGTGTAAGGCGAGGGATTGGGCGCAAGCACACGGCGCACCAACGGCTCGCATTGTTCGGCAAGCCCGGTGGGCAAATTGTCGAAGTCGGGTTTCTCAGCAGATCCAGCCATGCATGTTCTATGGCGTGCGGCCCTGTGCTTGTCACCTATGCAATCGCGGAAAAAGCGGCCAAAAGGGCGGCTCGATCTGGCCCTAGAGATAAAGCGAGATAACCCATAGACCTCGCGAGACCTCTTGAGATGACAGGCAATTTTTGCGTTTGGGAGACGGTAGGTGACGCAGACAATTCTGGTTCTGGATGAGGGGACGACCAGCACCCGCGCGATGCTGTTTGACTTGTCTGGCGCGATCCTTGGAACCGCTCAAGAAGAGCTGACCCAACATTATCCGCAATCCGGCTGGGTCGAACATGATGCGGGCGAGATATGGGAGAAAACGCTCAGCTGCGCGCGCTCTGTTATCGAAAAAGCTGGCGGAGCAGATGCAATCGCTTGTGTTGGCATCACCAATCAGCGCGAGACAATTGTGGCCTGGGACCGAGAAAGCGGCGAGCCACTAACCAAGGCGATCGTGTGGCAGGATCGGCGCACCGCAGACATTTGCGAGCAATTGCGCGAAGACGGCCACGAGGAGGCAATCCAAAACCGCACCGGACTGCTGCTCGACCCCTATTTCTCGGGCACCAAAATGCGCTGGATGCTGCAAAATTCAGACGAGGTGAAAGCGGCGGCAGAGCGCGGAACGCTCAGCTTTGGCACGATCGAAAGCTGGCTTGTCTTCAAGCTTTCCGGCGGCGATCATATTAGCGATGCGAGCAATGCCAGCCGCACTATGCTGATGGAATTGGGCGGGATGGGATTTGATGCGCAGCTTTGCAATCTGCTCGGTGTGCCGCATGTAAGCCTGCCCCAAGTGGTTGATAATGCTGGCGCACTCTCAACCGTGCAAGCGCAATGGCTGGGCAAGCAATTGCCGATAACGGGCCTTGCCGGCGATCAGCAATCCGCAACAATCGGTCAGGCGTGTCTGAAGCCCGGAGAGACCAAGGCAACCTATGGCACGGGCGCATTTGTGCTCGCCAATAAGGGACACGACATTCCGACCTCGCAAAACCGGATGCTGGGCACTGTGCTCTATCAGCTGGAAGGCCAGCGAACCTTTGCGATTGAAGGTTCGGTGTTCGTTGCCGGAAGCCTCATCCAATGGCTGCGCGATGGACTTGGGATCATTGCTGACAGTCAGGAGACGGAAGCCTTGGCAAGATCGGTTCCGGACACGGGCGGCGTCACCATCGTGCCCGCACTTTCAGGTCTGGGCGCTCCGCATTGGCGGGCCGAGGCACGCGGGGTGATTACCGGCCTCAGCTTCGCAAGTGGCAAGGCGCAATTGGCCCGCGCCGCGCTGGAGGCGATGGCGCATCAAACCTATGATCTGGCCGCTGCATTTAAGGCTGATGGCGCTGAGTGGGCATCGCTCAAGATTGACGGCGGGATGAGCGCGAACGATTGGATGGCACAAGACATCGCCAACATGCTGGGGCTGACGGTTGAGCGACCCGAAAATGTTGAGACGACCGCGCTTGGGACAGCGATGCTGGCGGCGCTTGGCGCGGGTCTGTTTCCCGATCTTCCCAGCGCGGCGCAGGCTATGCGCGGTTCGGTTGGCCACTTTGAGCCTGATATGGAAACTAGCGAGCGCGAAGAGCGTTTGGCGCGCTGGCAAAAAGCGCTCAGCGTTGCCTAGTATTCCGAGACCAAATTGTCGGAGCTACTGCTGCCTGAGCAGCGAGCGATCGAGCCGTTCGCGCATCATGTGAACATCGGGCCGCAGCATGAAATCATCACGCCACGCCTGATCGAGCCGTGCGATACGGCTGTGCAGCTGCACCGTATCCTCAATCAATTCGCGAGTTGGCAGCTCGAGCAAGGCCACATCATTGTCGCGCGGCGCACGGTCAGCGGGAAGGCTGCCATGCTTGCGCAATTGATGCTCGCTCATCTCGCCAGCCAGAAAGGCGCGCTGGTTGAGTAGCCATGCAAGCAAATGCATCATACGCGTGGTTGCCTTCAGCCCCTCGCTCGACATTGCCAGACGCGTCATATCGTCAATGGGCGAAATGCTCTCGCCCGCACCCAATGCAAACACCGAGCGCACCTCGTCGGCTAGGACAAGTGCTTCGTTATAGAGCGCCTCTATAATCGGGCGGGAAAGAGAGCTGGGGCGGGTCACCAATTGCGGGCTAGGCTGAACATGGATTGTGCGCCAGAGCGTTAAGCCACTTGTCCGCAGGCAAACCGGATGCTGTCCCGCCTCGGCACAATTTTGGCAGGTATTTTGCCGTATAACAGCGTGATTTTAGGCGGTTTTTCTTGGTCCTAAGCCGTAGAAAAGCGCTGGAAATTAGAGATTTACAGGTGTTGCGCGGTGTAAAATTGCGGTCAGGCAATAATATCAGGGATCAATTGGTCCTCGATCAGAGCCATGCGATCCTTAAGCAGCAATTTACGCTTTTTCAGGCGCGCGATTTGCAGCTGATCGCTCGATCCTGATTCGGTCAGAGCAAGGATCGCCGCGTCCAGATCGCGATGTTCGGATCGCAAGAGTTCCAGCCTCTTTGTCAGTTCTTGCTGGTTCACTCGGATCAATGCCTTTCGACGCATGATTCAAACCGCTCAGCGCGGGAATCAGTTTTCTTGCTAAGTAACGATGCGGAGCGCTTTGCCAAGAGCGCTCAGATATGATTGTATCGGTTTTGGAGCGCTGGTGCTCATGTGCGAGTCGCTCCTGAACCGAAGGCAAACATTCTTCCTAGGAGAAAAGCATATGGTATCGCCCCACATCACTGCGCTGGAAACGAAGCACGCTGGTCTTGAAGCAAAGCTTCGCGACGAGATGAACCGTCCGGCTCCTGATGCGGCTCAGATCAATATGCTGAAGAAACGAAAGCTTCGAATTAAGGAAGAGCTTTCGCAGCTTTGAAGGGGGCATTGCGCTCCATTTAAAGCTTCAGCCGCACGCGCTGCTGCTTTGCATTTTTCGCCCCGTGCTATAGGCGGTAAAGCATGATGTCCGCAGCTGCTTCTGCCCGCGCAATTCTTACGCGCCTTCACGATGTGATGGCGACGCGTATGCATGCGCAGGGCAAGCTTGATGCCGTTGTCGATATTATCGGTACCAGTTTGGATAGCGAGGTGTGCTCGGTCTATCTCTTGCGCGACGGTATGCTCGAATTGTTCGCGACCCGCGGGCTGAATCAGTCGGCGGTGCACGTCACGCGGATGGCGCTGGGCGAAGGGCTGACGGGCACGATTGCGGCGAATAATGAAATGCTCAATCTGGCTGAGGCGAAGGCGCATCCTGACTTCCTCTATTTGCCGGAAACGGGCGAGGACAAGTTCCACTCCTATGCTGGCGTACCGATTGTTTACCGCACAAGGGCGGTAGGCGTTTTGTGTGTGCAGCATGTCGATCCGCGCCGTTATGAAGATGTCGAGATTGAGGCGCTTCAAACGACCGCAATGGTCCTGTCTGAACTCATCGCCAATGCCGAATTGGTGGATGAGGAGGAAGCGCGCGGATTGTCCGAAGGGCATACGGGCACGCAGTCGCTATCTGGCCTCACCTTGGTAAAGGGGTTGGCTGCTGGCCATGCCGTTTTCCACCAGCCCCGCGTCCAGATCGAACAGGTCATGGCCGAGGATATCGAGCTTGAGCGCCAGCGGGTTTACCGCGCCTTTGACAAGATGCGCGAGCAGATCGACAGCATGGCATCGCAGGCCGAATTTGGCGTGGGCGGCGAGCATGAGGAAGTGCTCCAGACCTACAAAATGTTCGCCTATGATGAGGGGTGGTCGCGCCGGATCAACGAAGCGATCGACAGCGGGCTAACGGCAGAGGCTGCGATTGAGCGGGTGCAGCAGCATACGCGCCTTAGGATGCGCGAGATTGACGATCCACTGCTGGCTGACCGGATGCATGATCTGGAGGATCTGGCGAACCGGCTTTTGCGAATTGTCTCGGGCCAATTGGGCACAGCGGCCAGCCAGGGTTTGCGGCGTGATGCGATCCTGATTGCACGCAATTTGGGACCGGCCGAGCTGCTCGAATATGATCGGCGGCGGCTCAAAGGCGTGATCTTGGAAGAAGGCTCGCTCACCGCCCATGTGGTGATTGTGGCGCGCGCGATGGGCGTGCCGGTGCTGGGCCGGGCGCAGGGTCTGCGCGGATTTATCCGCGAGGGGGATGAAATCCTGCTCGATGCGGATGCGGCACTCGCCACAATCCGTCCCTCCACCGCTGTTGCAGAAGCTTTTGACGACCGCTTTGCCAAATCGCGCGAGCGGCAAGCAGCCTATGCCGAATTGCGCGATGTCGAGCCGGTGACCAAATGCGGCACTCGGATCGAAGTGATGATGAATGCCGGGCTGCGCGATGATATGAGTTCGCTGGCGCTTACCGGCGCTGACGGGGTGGGGCTGTTTCGCACCGAGTTCCAGTTCCTCGTCTCTGCGACCTTGCCCCAGCGCGAACGCCAGACGCGGCTTTACCGCGATGTGCTGGATGCAGCGGGCGACAAACCAGTGATCTTCCGCACCGTCGATATTGGCGGCGATAAGCCTGTCACCTATCTCAAGTCGGAAGAGGCCCAGCATGACGAGAACCCGGCGATGGGTTGGCGGGCATTGCGCCTCGCGCTGGAACGCGAAGGTTTGATGAAAATCCAGGCGCGCTCTTTGATCGAGGCAGCGGGCGGGCGGACCTTGCATGTGATGTTCCCAATGGTGTCCGAACCGTGGGAGTTTGATGCGGCAAAGGCCGTGTTCGAAGAGCAGCTGGTGTTCCTCAAAGGGCAGAAGAAAATGCTGCCCGAGGCGATCCATTATGGCGCGATGCTGGAAGTTCCAGCGCTGGCTGAAGTGCTCGATCTGCTGCTGCCCAAATTGAGCTTTCTCTCGATTGGGACCAATGATCTGACCCAATTCCTGTTTGCAGCAGACCGCGCCAACCCCAAGCTGGCGGAGCGTTACGATTGGCTGTCTGCCCCGATCATGCGCTTTCTACAGAGGGTGGAGCGCAACACCAATGGTTCGGGCGTCAGCCTTGGCGTGTGCGGCGAGATGGGTGGCCGCCAGCTAGAGGCCATGGCGTTGCTGGGCATCGGGATCCGGCGGCTTTCGATTACGCCCGCCGCGATTGCCCCGATCAAGGATCTGGTACGCCAGATTGACCTTGGCGAGCTGGAAAAAGCGGTGACAGGATGGCTTGCTGATCCGTCGAACAATTTGCGCGAGAGTCTTACCGCTTGGGCGAGCGATCAAGGGATCGACATCGCCTAGGGCAGGGCTTTGAATTCGTGGAAAAGTGAAGCAAGCTCAACTTCGTCTGTAACGTCTTGTAAAAGCGAGGGGAGGAAGCAACTGAATCCTTGTGCCTTCGCGCCATCGGGCGGGTGCATTGCAAGACGATGCTTGACTTAGATGCCCATTGGCCCTTGACTGCGCATTACCCCTAGGGTCGCACAGGGCAGATTTGATGGAATATGAGGAACTCACTGCAGAGGAGCCGAGCGCATCGGTGAATGCCGCCGAACGGCTGAAGGCTGCGCGCGAGGCGAAAGGTATGACGATCGATCAGGTCGCAGCCAAAACGCGGATCACTTTGCGCCATCTCGAATTGATCGAAGCTGGCCAGTTCACTTCGCTTCCCGGGCGCACCTATGCGGTTGGATTTGCCAAGAATTTTGCAGAAACTGTTGGCGAAAATCCCGAAGAGATTGTCGAGGCGGTGCGGGCAGAGTTTCCGTCCATGCGCGAGGCGATGGCGATTGATCGCAGTGCTGATTTCGAGCCGGGCGATCCCGGCAAGATCCCCTCAACCGGCCTGACATGGCTTTCGATTGTCGCGGTCGCATTGCTCGGTGTCGGCGCTTACACTTTCTACACCAGCTTTTATGGCTCAGGCGCGAGCCCCGGCTCGCTAATCGATGATGCAGCCGCCTCCATTGCAGAGGCGACCACTGGCGATGAAGCGGGCGCTGATGGCGCTACTGCGGCGGCTCCTGCTAGCGGACCGGTTGTATTCACAGCGCAGGACGATGAAGTCTGGGTCCGCTTTTATGATGGTTCGGGCAATGTCTTCCTCGAAAAGATCATGACCAATGGCGAGACCTGGACTGTTCCCGCCGATGCAGTCGATCCGCAAATCCGCACATCGCGCCCCGATGCGCTGGCGATCACGATTGGCGGACAGGCCATTCCCAAGCTTGATGATGAGCCGCTGGTGGTCAGCGATATCGGCATTTCTGCGGAGGCTTTGCTTGCCCGCGTTGAAGAACAAAGCGCCGAGGAGGCGGCAGAAACCGCCGAAACGACAGCAGAAATCAGCTAAAACACTGCATTGCGTGAAATTTGCTGGGGCTAACGCGCGGCAGGGGGGCGAACCCCCTTGCGCATTCCTCTAGGGTTCATCGCGTGCACTTTAGGAGTGCTCGGCCCAGGCACAGCGTCTGGAGAAATGTAATGCGTTTGAGGAGCTTGAGGACCAATGCCATCCCCGATTCTGCGATTTGTAGCACCCTTGCTGGCAGCCGGCGTTGTGGTGACAACGCCGATACCCGCGCTTGCGCAAGACAGCGTAGACGAAGCGCGTCTGCGCAAGATTGAAGCCGAAGTGCGCGCGCTCCAGCGCCGGGTTTTCCCGGGCGGCGAAGGGCGGTTCTTCGAGCCTCAGATCAATTCAGCTGATGGCACAAGCAGCATTTCGACCAATCCTGCTTCGACCACGGCTGTGACCGATATTCTCGCCCGTCTCGACGCGATCGAGCTGCAATTGCAGCGCCTGACGGCTGAGAGCGAAGTGAACTCGAACTCTATTTCGGGCCTCGACATGCGGGTGCGCGCGCTCGAGGGAACAGGAGGCGGATCGACCGTGTCCAATGGAACGCCGCTTGATAGTGGTTCGAGTGTAGCGATGACTCCTACACCAGCAGTCAGCACGCCGACACCTACGCCCGCGCCTGTAGCCACCGCTCCTTCGGGGCCAACAGCTGAACGGCTGGCGGGGGTTCAAGCCATCACCAAGCCGCAAACCGATGATGCGGGTGATGACGAATATTCATACGGTTTCCGTCTTTGGAATGCAGGCTATTACCCCGAAGCTCAGCAGCAGCTGAGCAAATTTGTCGAAGAGTATCCTTCGCATTGGCGCACCACTTTCGGGCGCAACCTGCTTGGCCGGGCCTATCTCGACAATGGTCAAGCCCGCGAGGCGGCCCCGTGGTTCTTGCGCAATTATCAGGCTGACAAAAGTGCAGCGCGTTCGGGCGACAGCCTGCTGTTCCTGGCCGAATCTATGATTGCTCTGGAAGACACCAGTCGTGCCTGCATTGCGCTGGCCGAGTTTGGGGAAACCTATCCCGCGCTCGCAGCGGGCAGGCTCTCAAGCAAATATGAGAGCAATCGGCAGAAAGTGAGCTGCTGATTGATAGTTCTGCTGACAAATATGCGGTCGATCCAGCTCTAGTCGCGCGGTTTCGCGCCGATCTCAAGGATGTAGAGCCGCAGGGTGAAGACATCGCGCTCGCCGTTTCGGGCGGGCCCGATAGTCTGGCTCTCCTGCTGTTGGCTCGCGCGGCCCGGCGCATGGGTGTTTATGCCGCGACAGTCGATCACGGGCTTAGGCCTGAAAGCGCGGATGAAGCGGCCTATGTCGCTAAGATTTGCGCGCAATTGGGTGTGCCCCATCAGATTTTGAAGGTTGAGGTGCCCAAGGGTAATATCCAGGCCAATGCCCGCGCCGCGCGTTACCGCGCCTTGGGGGAATGGCACGATGAAGTGGGGGCTGTCGCACTGCTCACCGCCCATCACGCCGATGATCAGGTCGAAACGCTTTTGATGCGGCTCAATCGCGGAAGCGGGGTAAGCGGCTTGGCGGGCATTCGCCAAAATATCGAAATTCCGGAATGGGGAGGCTTTCTGGCAAGGCCATTGCTTGGCTGGACCAAGGCACAGCTTGAGAAAATCGTGTTGGATGCCGGAATCACACCGGTTCGCGATCCTTCAAACGAGGATGAACAGTTTGACCGCGCGCGCATTCGCAAGGCGCTGGCCGATGCTGACTGGCTCGATACCGCCAAGATTGCGCA
>CALLIO010000043.1 GCA_938009055.1 uncultured Altererythrobacter sp. | reverse complement strand
GATTTTCACTGATTCGCAGTAGGCTCAGACCGCTTCAAGGGCATATCCGGCCGAGCGGACTGTGCGGATCGGGTCGCGGGCACCGTCTATTTCGATTGCTTTGCGTAGTCTGCGGATATGCACATCAACCGTGCGCAATTCGATATCGCTGCCCGTACCCCACACACCGTCGAGCAATTGCCCGCGGCTAAACACGCGGCCCGGGCTCTCCATAAAGAATTTAAGCAACCGGTATTCTGTTGGTCCCATATCGAGCGCTTTCCCGCGCCGCATGACCTTATGCGCAACCGGATCAAGCGTTAGGTCGCCAGCCTCAATACTCTCACCTGCCAGTGCAGGGCGGATCCTCCGAAGCACTGCGGTAACGCGGGCAAGCAATTCGCGCGGGGAGAAGGGCTTGGTGAGATAGTCATCAGCGCCGGTTTCAAGGCCGCGCACGCGGTCATCCTCCGCCTCGCGCGCGGTCAGCATGATAATCGGGACGGAGGCCGTAGTTTTGTCACGGCGCAGCCGGCGGCAAACCTCGATCCCGCTTGTTCCCTCGATCATCCAGTCGAGAATAATGAGGTCGGGTAATTCTTCGGCCACCAGCATCAGCGCTTCGTCACCATCCTTGGTTACGCGCACGTCATAGCCTTCGTTCTGGAAACGAAATTCGAGCAATTCAGACAGAGCCGGATCGTCCTCAACAAGCAGCAATTTGGCAGCAGACATAGGTCTTAGCCCCTTCCAATAGACGGCAACGGATGATCCATTCCGCGCCGCACCACTGCGTTTTATGTCCGTTTCGCTACAGTTTCATTGCAGAAAAGCGGATTGTGCTTACGAATCCTCGTCGGGCGGATAAACGCCGGTGGCGGCGTAATGAACCATCTCGGCAACATTGGTTGCATGGTCGCCGATCCGCTCCAGATTGCGGGCCACAAACAGCAATTGCGCAGCGCTCGAAATGGTTGCAGGATTTTCGACCATATAGCTCACAACATTGCGGAAAATACTGTTGTAGAAGGCGTCTACCTTCTCATCCGCAGCGATCACCTCGCGCGCTAGACTGGCATCGCGCGCAGCATAGGCGATCAGCACATCATGCACCATTTCACCGGCAAGCTCGCCCATTGCGGGAAGCAGTGTAAGCGGTTCAAACGTCTGGCGCCCTTCAATACTGTCAACACGCTTGGCGATATTCTTGGAATAGTCGCCAATCCGCTCGACCACGCCAGCGATTTTGAGGGCCGCGATCACTTCGCGCAAATCATCGGCCATGGGCGCGCGCAGAGCAATCACCCGAACGGCGAGCTTGTCGACCTGTGTTTCCAACTCATCGAGCTTTTTGTCGCGGGCCACGACTTCATCGGCGAGTTCGGTATCGCCGCGCACCAGAGCGGTCAGCGCCTGTTCGATAGCAACCTCGGCCAATCCGCCCATCTCACCTATCAATCCGCGCAGCCGGGTGATGTCCTCGTCAAATGCTTTGACTGTATGATCTGCCACTAGCCGTACCTCCCGGTAATGTAGTCCTTGGTCCGCTGCTCAATCGGATTGGTGAACATGTCGGATGTGCGGCCATATTCGACCATTGTACCAAGATGGAAGAACGCCGTCCGCTGCGATACGCGCGCTGCTTGTTGCATCGAGTGAGTCACGATGACGATAGCATAACGGTCGGATAAGTCGGCGATCAGTTCTTCGATGCGGGCCGTCGCAATCGGGTCGAGCGCGGAACAAGGCTCGTCCATCAAGATCACCTCGGGATCGACCGCAATAGCGCGCGCAATGCATAGGCGCTGCTGCTGGCCGCCAGAAAGCGCGGTACCGGAATCGGTCAACCGGTCTTTGACTTCATCCCACAAACCAGCGCGGGTGAGCGATGTTTCGACGATTTCATCGAGATCGGTTTTGCTCTCTGCAAGCCCGTGAATTTTGGGGCCATAGGCAATGTTGTCATAGATAGACTTTGGGAAGGGGTTGGGCTTTTGAAAGACCATTCCCACCCTTGCGCGCAATTGCACCACATCCATGCTGGAGGCGTAGATGTCTTCAGAATCGAGCTCGATTGTTCCCTCGACACGGGCCGTGGGGATGGTGTCATTCATCCGGTTCAGGGCGCGTAGGAAAGTCGATTTTCCGCAGCCAGATGGGCCGATGAAGGCAGTGACATATTTGGAAGGAATTTCGATCGAAACGTCGTCGATCGCCTTCTTGTCACTATAGTAGACCGACACGTTTTTCGTGTTCATTTTGGCATCGGTCGCCTCAAGATTGGGATGGATTACTGTCACCACGTCCTCTCGAATCGGTTGCGCAGATAAATGGCCAAGCCATTCATCAATAGCAGGAATATTAGCAGAACGATGATGGCAGCGCTTGTCCTCTCGACAAAGCCGCGGTCAATCTCGTCTGACCAAAGGAAAATTTGCACCGGCAAAACTGTCGCCGGCGAAGTGAAACCATCAGGCGGCGTCGCTACAAATGCGCGCATACCGATCATCAGCAGCGGTGCCGTTTCGCCCAATGCCCGCGCCATGCCGATGATGGTTCCGGTGAGGATACCGGGCAGGGCGAGTGGCAAGACATGGTGGAATACGACTTGCACTGGCGAGGCTCCGATGGCCAGCGCCCCATCGCGGATCGAAGGCGGCACCGCCTTGATCGCATTGCGGCCTGATATGACAATCACGGGCATCGTCATCAGCGCCAATGTCATCCCGCCGATTAGCGGGGCGGAACGATAATTCGGGAAGATAGCGAGGAATACCGCTAGCCCCAAGAGGCCAAAGATGATCGAGGGCACAGCCGCCAGATTGTTGATCGACACCTCAAGCAGATCAGTCCAGCGGTTCTTGGGCGCGTATTCTTCGAGATAGAGCGCAGCCAAAACTCCAATGGGAAACGCCATCGCCAGCGTGATCAGCATCGTGAGTATCGATCCCTTGAGCGCGCCCCATATGCCCACCAATTGCGGGTCTGTGGCATCAGAGCGGGTGAGGAAGCCGACGTCGAAATTCTTTTCAAGCTTGCCTTGCGCTGCAAGCTCGCTGGCAAGTTTGATCATATCTGGTGATCCCTCGCCGGAATATCCAGCGGCAAGATCGGCGCTGGCGGCAAGCGTGACGTTTACTTCTTGCCTCAGCATCGCAGGCTCAGCGATGATTTGTGATGCCAATTCGCGCCAGGCATCTGGGCTCACTTCCTGCGCGGCTGCATCTCCCAAAGCTTCGCCTGCGTAATACTCGATGACTGCCGGAAGCCCTTGCGATTCGAGCGAGCGGATACCGTCATTCCCGACCAGCGTTGTCGCATCTCCCGAAATGCCCGATTCGGCAAAATCGATCGGGACATTCATCTCGACCCGCTGGAAGCCGCCAAGGCCGTTCAATGTCATATTGGCGAGGAGGAAGATCAGCACAGCGACCGAAAACACGATGGCTCCCATACCGACTATGCGAAAGCGCTTTTCCTGTGCATAGCGCTTCTTCAGCCGCGCTTCGAAAGCGGGCGTGCGGGTGGGGTTGATCTTGCCCCCTTCGGGCATTGTCTGCTCGCTATCAGTCATAAGCTTCACGATATTTTTTGACGACGCGCAAGGCGATGAAGTTGAGGCCCAGCGTCACGAGGAAAAGCACAAAGCCCAATGCAAAGGCGCTGAGAGTGGCGGGATGGTCGAAGCTGCCTTCACCGGTTAGCATCTTCACGATCTGCACCGTCACCGTGGTCATCCGGTCGAGTGGATTGGCCGATAAGTTCGCTGCCGTTGAAGCGGCCATTACCACAATCATCGTCTCGCCAATCGCGCGGCTAATTGCGAGCATCACACCTGCAACGATGCCGGGAAGGGCAGCGGGGACGAGCACCTTCTTGATCGTTTCAGACGTGGTGGCACCCATCGCAAGACTCCCATCGCGCATGGACTGGGGAACAGCGGCAATGCTGTCATCCGCCATGGATGAAACGAAGGGAATAATCATCACACCCATTACGAGCCCAGCGGCAAGGGCACTTTCGCTAGAAGGGTTGGACGCGCCCATCGACATCGCCAGATCGCGGATGAAGGGCGCCACGGTCAGCGCGGCGAAATAGCCATAAACAACCGTTGGAACGCCAGCCAGAATCTCCAGCGCAGGTTTCACCCAAGCGCGCAATTTCGGATTGGCATATTGGGTGAGGTAAATTGCGCTCATCAGCCCAAGCGGGATCGCTACAATCATGGCAATAATCGCGCCAATGAAGATCGTGCCCCAGAACAAGGGAATAGCGCCGTAACGGGTGGGGTCTGGATTATCTGGATTGGCCATCGGATCAGGTGACCAGAAGGTGCCAAACAGGAAATCTAGCGGCGAGACCATGCCGAAAAAGCGGACAGTCTCGAAGATCAAGCTCGCCAAAATGCCCAATGTGGTCAGCGTTGCCACTAGCGAGGCGAGCAGTAAAATTGCCATCACCGTGCGCTCAACCCGGCTGCGCGCTGAGAAGTTGGGTTTGAGGCGAAGGTAAGACCAAGCGCCCGCCATAAAAGCAATAAGTGCAGTGACGATAAAGCCTATCGTATTGTAGCGCGATATTGCCTCGCGGAACGGTTCGATCAGCCCCTTGGCTTCCTGATTGAATACAGCAGGGGCCGAGCCGCTTGCCACCGCGCGCGCCTCACGCAAGATGGTATTGCGCTGGAAATCTACATCGGGAAGGCCGGCCGCTTCGGGCGAGGCCAAGACGCTTTGTAATATGAGATTGGGCGCGATCGCGTTCCAAACAACCGCGAACAATATCGCAGGGATTGCGATCCACAGCGCCACATACCAGCCATGATAGGTCGGCAGGCTGGCGAGCGTCGTGCCCTCTTCCTTGCGGAAGCTCCAAGCACGCGCTCGCGCAGCCAACCAGGCCAAGGCCCAGCACCAAGAGGAACAAAATGGCCAGCGCTTTATCCCTCTCGTTCGTAGGTTACTTCAGTTCAGAACCGTCGATCGTGGTGAACTCGGTTGCTGCAGTTGTATTAGCGGCCATTACATCATCAGGCGAGGCCACCAAGCCGATTTTGGCCAATGGACCACCACGTTCCCACATCTTTGTCCACTCTGTCAGATATTCCTTGAGGCCAGGGATGGCATCAAGGTGTGCTTTCTTGACGTAGACATAAAGCGGACGCGCACCGGGATAGGCAAAGCTGGAGATATTCTCATAGGTCGGATCAACACCGTTCATCGGCAGGCCTTGAACCTTGTCAGCATTCTCTTCGAGGTAGGAATAGCCGAAAACGCCAACCGCGTTCTCATTGCCTTCGATCTTTTGAACGATCAGATTGTCCTGCTCGCCTTGGTCGACATATTTGCCGTCTGAACGAACTTCTGTGCAGACTTGGTCATATTTGTCCTCGTCGGATTCTTTCAGAGCTTTCATGTCTTCGTTGGACTTGCAGCCCACTTCGAGGACGAGCTCTTTAAGCGCATCGCGTGTGCCCGATGTGGTCGGTGGACCGTAAACGAGGATGGGTAGGGAGGGCAGCGATGGATCAACATCTGACCAATTGGTGGTGGTTTGCTCACCGCCATAAGGGGCAGCGGCCAGCGCTTCATAGACCATCTTAGGGGTCAGGTTCATTGTGATGCCGCCTTGCGCAGAGGCAAAAGCGATCCCGTCGAGGCCGACTTGCAATTCGATGATGTCGGTCACGCCGTTTTCTTGGCAATCAGCAAATTCTGAAGCTTTCATCCGGCGCGATGCGTTCGCCATATCCGGTGTTTCCGTGCCAGTGCCGGAGCAAAACAGCTTCATACCGCCGCCAGTGCCGGTCGATTCGATGATTGGGGAAGGAATGTCGGGGTTCGAGCGGGCAAGTTGCTCAGCCACGGCTTTGGCGAAAGGAAACACTGTCGAAGAGCCAACAGCGCGAACCGATTCGCGGGTATCACCAGAGCCAACAGAATCGCCACATGCGACCAGTGCCAGCGTTGAAGCCGCAACCAGTGCGGCCTTTGTCAATTTCATCATATCATTAGCTCCATTTAGCTAGATTACGCATCCCATTCACTCGGGATGTTACGGTTTCACGACAAATCTGTTTGGTCATCAGGCCGTGTCGAGCCAGCCCGATGCCATGTAGGATTAGAAGTCGACTTGCGCCCGCACTCCGACAACATTGACGTTGTAATTTGTGTCGCCGGTTGCTGTCGCAAAGGCTGCATCATCATAGGACATCAGCGCATAGTTGAGCAGCAAGCGGGTGTAGTCGGTTAGGGTCCAGATCAAAGATGCCTGGAAGCTTTCTTGTTTGCCGCCCACGATCACCCCGTCATTGAGATCGAGATAGTCATAGCGAAGGTTCGCCTGAAGCGCACCTGTTCCGCCTTCGCCCACAGGCTTTTGCGGCTTAACGCGGTCGAAAGTGCCGGCGCTGGCCTTGTAGCCGCGCGTATCGCCCTGGGTGAAGAAGAAGCCGACTTCAGCTGACGCGCCAAGGAAGCTCGGATCTTCAAATCCAGCTGGACGGTTCACATTTTGTGAATAGCCCTCAAGCGCAACGTGGAAGGGGCCGCTAATGGCCGCTGCTTCCAATCCGTAGCCTGTCTCGCTGGTCGCGCTAAAGCGATCGGTGTTCACAAAGCGATTGTCGGTGAAGTGAACCAATGGGCGCTGGCGATAACGTGCTGTGTTGCCATCGCCCAATTCATTGTGGTGGATCGATCCGCCAAAGTGCAGCTGGGTCGAGCCAGACTTGGGCGCGAAGACCACGCGGCCATCCAGGCTCCAATTGCTGCTTGGCACGTCGGCGCTATTGTCAGCAAACACACCGCCTTGAAGCAGCAGATCGCCAGCATTGTATTGGGCCGAGAAGCCGAGACGACGCTCAAATCCAAACGCATCGGTGAATGCCGCGCGTTCGATAAAGGAGGTATTGAGGCTGCTTGAGAGTTCCTCAAGACCTTGGAAATTGTTGTGCTGTCCAGCAGTCAGCGCCAGCCCGCCATCTTTATAGGTGATGATCGCATCGGTCAGAGCCACCTGATCTTCCGCAAAGTCCGCTTCGATTTTATAGCCGAAACCGCCGGGAATTTTGCCCGAAACGCCGAGTCGGATACGGCGCGCTTCTGCATCAAACCCGCTGTCTGCGCCGGTGGAGTTGGGTGCGCTAACGTAGCCAAAGTCGATATTTGCGCGGCCACGTGGCTTGAACGTCCAACCACCTTCGCCTTTCAATTCAGGCGCGGCTTTAAATTTGACGCTTGGTGCGGATTTGGCCGCCATTTCGGCCGCTTCACTGGCTGCGGTCGCTGCTTCACTGGCCGCTATTGCATTGGCATTGGCCGTGCTTGCCGCATTGTTTGTGGCAGCAAGTTCGGTTTCAAGCTGGGCGACACGGTTAGCAAGCCGCATCATTTCAGCCTTCAGCGCTTCGATTTCTGTCATCGCAGTGGCATCATCTTGTGCGGCAACTGGCGTTGCAGCCGTGCAGCAAAGAGCAAAAGCGATCAGTTTTATTCGGCCGTTTTTCATGATTGAGGCCCCCTTTCGAAATAACAATTCAAAGAATCGATTACGTTCAGGTGACGCCGCTATGACCCGGATATGACAGCTAGATGACAGTTTGTGACGAAAGCGCAGTTGATGCTGGGCAAGCTGTGGATAAGCCCCAATTTCTGCGCAAATGCAGGGTTTAGGAGGCGGAAGAAGCCTCGACCTTGTCAGTGAGCAGCGGGAAGGTCGCCGACACTTGTGTCCCCTGACCTTGTTCGCTGGTGATGTTGAGCCGGCCGCGGTGGCGCTCAACGATATGCTTCACAATCGCAAGGCCAAGGCCCGTCCCGCCAGAAGCGCGGCTGCGACCGGGATCAGTGCGATAAAACCGGCGGGTGAGATGGGGGATATGCTCAGGCGCAATGCCTTCGCCCTGATTGGTGACGACCAGTCGCGCTTGATTGCTCTCCAATCGCTCAAGCTCGACCAGAATGGCGGCATGCTCGGCCCCATATTTGAGGCCGTTGTCGACAAGATTGCGAACCAATTGCTCGATTTGTTGCGCATCGCCCCTGATCGACAGATCGGTCGCGAGGTTCAGGATCAATCGCTCCTGATTTTCAACCCCAGCCGCATCGCGCGCAGCGCGCTCGACCGCGGCCATCAGATCAATCGGCTTGGTCGGTTGATCGTGCTTTTCCGCCTCTACCCGCGAAAGTGACATCAAATCGCTCACGAGGTTCTGCAATCGCCTTGCTTCACGGTTGATCGTGCCGAGGAATTTCTCCGCAATGGGCGCATCAATCTTGTCAGGCTCTTCGCTCAATGTCTCGACATAGCCAATGATTGAGGCGAGCGGGGTGCGCAGTTCATGGCTGGCATTGGCAACAAAGTCGGTATGGGCGCGGCTGATGTCGGCCTCTGTCGTCTTATTGATAAGCTCGAGCACGGTCAGCTCGTCGTCAATCGTCTGGAGGTTGATCTGCCAGATATCGCGGCGCCGAACCAGACCATGCACAGTGGCTGTTCCGTTGTGATTGCTGTCAATCAGCGCCACTGCCTCTGGCTGGCGAAAGACCACACGCACATCCTGCCCGACAATATGTTTGCCCAAGATCGTGCGCGCCGTGCGATTGGCCTGCGCGATTTTGTTGCGTTCAGTAATCAGAAGCGGAGTCGATGCCCTCTCAATCAGGCCTTTCATATTGGCACTGGTGAAGGGGCGCTTGGTTTTCTTGGCAGGTGGTTCAGGCGCGCGATCAAAAGTGAGGAATAGCGAGCCAGTCCACAGCAGCAGGACAACGCCGATCAAGAGAAAATCGACACCTGCTCCGAGCAAGGTGAACGAAGTCACCAACGCAAGGAGCAGTCCGACTCTTGGGAAATAGGGCGCTTTCTCCATAGCAATCGCCCATATCAGATGCGCGTGACGAGGAAAGCGAAATGCTGCTTCGCCTGCGCATTAGCGCGATAGGTACAATTGTGATGGGAAGTAAGGTGGTGACCCCTACGGGAATCGAACCCGTGTTTCAGCCGTGAAAGGGCCGCGTCCTAACCGCTAGACGAAGGGGCCACTCGCTAGAGCGAGAGCGCGCCTTTAAGCGGGGTTATCAGACCGGTCAACCCCTGCTTGCAATCAATCGGCAAAAGCTGCGTCTTCTAAATGCAATTCTGCCGCCTCGCGCGGGCCCCAATCATCGATTTTTGCACGCCCTGCGAGATGGAAACGGCGACCATGCGAGCGGTGGAGGAGCGTTTGCGCCATTTCAGTCTCTGCAGCGCGAAACGCGATGGCTTTAAGCGAGCGACCGTCGTCACCTGCTGCGATCACGCGCAGATGGTCCTTGCCAACAATATCAGCCTTCACGATGCGCACTGGTCCAACCGCCAGGCGTGGTCCGGGCCAGCCCACGCCATAGGGTCCTGCCTGATCGAGTGTGCGCACCAATTCGGGCGTAAGGCCGCCGGGTGCAGTTGAAAGGTCCAATTGCATCGATTGGTTGAGACGCGCTTTGTCGACAGTTGGGGCCAGCCTTTCCTCCAGAAATTCGGCAAAGGCTGCGATTTTGTCCGTGGCGATGGTCAGGCCTGCTGCCATCGCATGCCCGCCTCCGGCAACCAGCAAATCCTGCTCACGCGCGGCGATGATCGCTGCGCCCAGATCAACGCCAGAGATCGAGCGGCCCGACCCCTTGCCAGTGCCATCAGAAGGATCGAGCGCAATGATGATCGAGGGTTTGCCGGTCTTTTCCTTGATCCGTCCGGCAACAATGCCGATCACGCCGGGGTGCCAGCCTTCGCCAGCAATCACATGGACCGAATTGTTGTGCTGCTTAGACAGAGCCTCTTCAGCGGCTGATTGCACCTCTGCCTCGATTGCGCGGCGATCTTCATTGAGGCTAGATAGCTGCTCGGCAATTTCGCGCGCTTCATCAGGGTCATTGCTCGTCAAGAGACGCACGCCCAGAGTCGCCTCTCCCACGCGCCCACCGGCGTTGATGCGCGGCCCCAGAGCAAAGCCGAGATCGCTGCATTGCGGAGCGCGCTTCAGCTTGCTTGCATCAATAAGCGCCGCCATGCCGGTCCTCTCGCGCCGGGCCATAATCTTCAGCCCTTGGGCAACGAATGCGCGGTTCAGCCCGTGGAGCGCGGCGACATCCGCGACAGTCCCCAAGGCGACCAGATCGAGCAGAGCCATCAGATCAGGCTCTTTGCGACTTTCGAAGAAGGCTTGCTGGCGCAATGTGCGAACCAAAGCGATAGCCAGCAGAAATGCAACACCAACGGCGGCCAAATGGCCATGCGCTGCGGCGATATCATTCTCATCAAGCCGGTTGGGATTGACCAAGGCAGCAGCTTTGGGAAGTTCGGGCGCGCATTTGTGGTGATCGACAACGATCACATCGACGCCAGCTTTGTGCGCTGCTTCAAGCGCCTCAAACGCCATAGCGCCGCAATCAACCGTAACGATCAGGCTGGAGCCTTCTTCGCCCAATCTGACCAGCGCTTCGCCGCTGGGGCCATATCCTTCGAGCAATCGGTCAGGGATGTAATATTGCGCATCATTGCCCAGCGCGCGCAGCACTTCGACCAGCAAGGCAGCACTGGTTGCGCCATCGACATCATAGTCGCCGTAAACAGTGATCGTCTCGCCAGCGAGAACTGCCTGCGTTATGCGCTCCGCTGCGGTTTCCATATCGCGAAATTCGGAGGGATCTGGCAGAAAGTCGCGCAGGGTAGGCGCAGCATGGCGGATGATATCATCACTCGCAACGCCGCGTGTCATCAGCAATTGGGCGAGAATATCGCGCTCCAACGACATTGCATCGCCATCCAGCGCCATATTGCCGCCGCGCCATTGCCATGCTTTGCCCGATAGCGAGCTTTCAACGCCCAGAACATGTGTCAAAGAACCTGTGCTCATTGCGTTAAGCTATCGCAGAATGTGAAGTTTGAACAGCGCGGCTCCCGAAATGCCAACATCTGTGATAGCGATATCGGAGATGACGGAACCCTCACTCTTGATCGCATGGCATTCGCGCACGGGTGCAAGCGAGGCTTTGGCGAAAGCAGCGGCGGGCGGGGCTGGAGCGGCCGCAACTCTTATGCGCGCTTGCGAAGTTCAGCCTGAGCATATTCAAAGAAGCAACGCCTATCTGTTTGTTTGTCCTGAGAACTTGGCGGCACTAAGCGGCGAGATGAAGGAGATGTTTGACCGTTGTTACTACCCTGTGCTCGGCCAGATAGAGGGGCGAGCTTATGCCACAATTATATCCGCCGGATCGGATGGAGAGAACGCGCAGCGCCAGATCGACCGGATTGCAACGGGATGGCGTCTTAAGCGGGTGGCGGAGCCAATTATCGTCAATTGCTCCGCGCAAACGACCGAGGAAATACTAGCGACGAAGAAGGTGGAGCAAGAAAACCTCAATATCTGTGGAGAATTGGGAGCAGCTTTGTCAAATGGTTTGGAACTAGGCGTTTTTTAATTCTTGTTTCGCACAGTGATGGTCGGTTTCAGTGCGCTAGTAAAACATGTAAACTGTGATATAATTCAAAACGGAAAGCGAGTATCTGCGATAGCTACCTCCAATGTTCAGCAAGATAAGTGGCCGGAAAGCGATCACGGGATCTTTTTACTGTTTGCCAGCGGCAAGCGGCCAGATCGCGGCGCCATCCATAGATTTGCCGCTTCGCATATTACAGCCAAGGTAAGCTACGATCCGCAAGCAGAACCTCCTCTTGAGTTTACAGAAGACGGTTCGGCTCCTCAGTCACTTACCGAATGCAAGCCCGAGCAATTGGTGTGGCTCGAACTCCTGCGTGATGGGATGGTCTTTGATTTACAAGGGCTTAAGCCGTCTGGTGAGGTTGAGCTTCCAACGGTCGATCATCGGTTTGATTTCGATCATTCGCGCACATTTGCAATGTATGAGGCGGTTCGGCTGATCCCGGGCGAACATCTGATAGCAGGGGCCAACACTGTGCCCGTGATCCGCTGCCTCATCTCGCTCGCGCGAGATCTTGTTCATGAGTTTGAGGATATCGAGGCAGTGGTCTGGCCCCCATCGCAAAGCGTGATTGGAAGGCGCTTTTTCGAATCGATCTCGACCGCCTGGCTTGATGGCGGCGCATTCCCAGCGCTTGGCCTGACTTCTTTCCGCGAAACGGTCGATGGCGGGCTGCAATCCGTGGGGCTCGATTATTTGATCGGGCAGGAATTGCGGATCGAACCATCGCTGGCCGCAGAGCGCGTTGAAGCAACGAGGCTCGGAATTCGGCTCGTCAACCAGCTCATTCTCGTCGGCGGTATTGATGAAAGCGAGCGGGTCACAGCCCCAGATGGTACGCGCTTGATCCTGCGCCCGTCGCGCAATGGCAATTTCGTCAGGGTGTGGAGCGAATAGCTAGGGGTGGAAAAGGGGGCGAGTGCGGGGGCAGTCGGTGGGCGTGTGGCTAGGCCCGCGCTTTCCTTCCGTGCAATCAATCGCATTGGTTCGCCCGAATATGAATCAGGATTGCAGCGTCACCACCTTTTGCCTGTCCAGCTTCTCAACCAGAATTGCTTTGGAACAATGTTCGCCGCCATCGGGCGCAGGAACGTTCGCTTCGATGACTTCCGCTCAAACGGCATGCTTTTGCCAAGCCGCGAAGAAACTGCAATCCGCCTTTGCCTGCCACTGCATCGCGGGCCGCATAAGAATTACAACGATATTGTCATCGCACGGGTGGGCCGGATCGAAAGCCATTGGTCAGCGAATAAGGCCAAGAACCCCGATCAAGCGGCTATCGAAGCCTTGGCGAGCCTGGCCTTGTTGCAAAAGGCGCTGCGGCTGCGATTGCTTGATCAGCAGCGCCGGATGATCCTCAATCGCAAGGACCCGGTCGGAACTGGCTTTGACTTTGACGAACTCGACGCAATGGCAGGTGAGCTTTGTGACGCGACTTGACCGCGACCTTAGCTGCGCCAGGATTTGTAGCCAGATTTATCCTCGAGCTGAGCCTTGGCGGCATGGTATTCGCGTTCAAAGCGAGCGACCATATCCTCCACAGTGCCGACTGATTTCACCGCGCCCACGCCTTGGCCTGAGCCCCAGATGTCTTTCCATGCCTTGGCCTTGGTATTGCCGCCGCTGCCAAAGTTCATCTTCGATGGATCGCTGGTCGGCAGATCATCGGGATCAAGGCCCGCATTTTCGATCGAAGAACGCAGATAATTGCCATGCACGCCGGTGAACAGGTTGGTGTAGACAATGCCGTCCGCGCTGCCATCGACGATACCTTGCTTATACCCCTGGTCGGCATTGGCTTCTTCGGTCGCGATAAAGGCGCTTCCGGCATAGCCAAAGTCTGCTCCCATCGCTTGGGCAGAGAGGATGGATGCGCCGTTTGCAATCGAGCCGGAAAGCGCGACCAGACCATCGAACCACTCCCGGATTTCCTGCATCAAAGCGAAGGGGGAGAGCGCGCCAGCATGGCCGCCTGCTCCCGCTGCCACAGGGATGAGCCCGTCGGCCCCCTTTTCAATCGCCTTGTTGGCAAAGCGGTTGTTGATCACATCATGCATGGTGATGCCGCCCCAATTGCGCACTGCCTCGAAGATTTCTGTGCGCGCACCCAGCGAAGTGATGATCATCGGCACTTGCCATTTTTCGCAAGTTGCCATGTCGGCCATCACACGATCGTTGGACTTGTGGACGATCTGGTTCACGGCAAAGGGCGCGGCGGGATTGTCAGGGTTCTCGCGATTGTGCTTGGCAAGCTCTTCAGTGATCTGGTGCAGCCATTCATCGAGCAAAGTTTGCGGACGGGCGTTGAGTGCAGGAAAGCTGCCGATAATCCCGGCCTTACACTGCGCGATTACCAATTCGGGCCCTGAGACAATGAACAGGGGCGAACCGATTAGGGGAAGGCGCAGACGGTCAAACGGGGCGGGCAAGCTCATCAAAAACTCCTGAAGAATAGCAAGTTCAATCGCGGCCTATCCAGCCTCTAGCCGCCTGTCGAGCGGTGATTTTGACAGGATTTGCGCCGCACAAGCATGCCGTAGCGTCACACTCATGCGAGCAGATGTTCAATCCGGTAAAACCGCGCTGCGTTGCCTGCATAAAGCGCAGCTTTCTCGTCCGCGCTTGCATCCGATGTGATGCGTTTAAAGGCGTTCCACAGTACGGGATAAGTCGCGCCCCACCGGTCGACGGGATAATTGCTTTCAAACATCGCGCGCTGCGTTCCAAACGCCTCGATGCAAGTCTCGATGTATGGGCGCCACAGTTGGGCCAGTGTTTCAGAGCCAACGCCAGCAGCGGGGCCTTTTTCGGGCAAAGCGCAATTGTGCATGGCAAGGCCACCCAATTTGACGAACACATTCTCGCATTGCGCCAATTCTTTCATCGCATCGCGCCAGATGCCAAAGCGTTCCTCCAACTTGCCAGCATAGCTGGCATTCCCAAGCGGGGTTCCGCAATGGTCAAGGCAGATCGGGGTATCGGGGAAGGCGCGCGCAAGATCGGTCACATCGCTGATTTGTGGTTCGAGAATCCACGCATCAAAGCTCAATCCTCGCTTGCCCAATTCGGCAAAGCCTTCGCGGAATGTGGCGTCGCGGTAGAGCTGCGGCGGCGCGTGGAAGGGAGGTCCAAGCACTTCGGGATCAGCGTCCCATGCACCCTGATGGCGGATACCTTTGAAACGGTTAGGGGCGGCGGCCTGCAGCCCGTCCAACACCTCGCCAGCGGCAGCCCCTTGGGTCAGATCAGCATGGCCGACAATGCCTTCACACAATCGGGCATCCCCATAGAGTCCGCTGGCGGATTGGGCGGCGACCCCGTTCACATATTCCACCTCGCCAAGGGGTTTGAGCGCCTCGCCATAGCTGGCGTTGTAGAACGCGCCGCATTCCATAAAGACAGAGCCGATGACATTGTGCCCGCTTGCGGCAATTTCGGCGTTGTATTGGTCGAAAGTATAGTGCGCGACAGGAACCAGCGTTTCGAGGAAACGGTGGCGCGGCTCTGGAAACATCGGCAGCATCGGCCGCAAATCCCACAAGTGATGATGCGGATCGATAATCGGTAGATCCGGCTCCAGGATTGTTTCAGTCATACGGCGTGCCTCTCCCTTTTTCGCGAGCATAGGCAATGGCGAAATTGCC
>CALLIO010000042.1 GCA_938009055.1 uncultured Altererythrobacter sp. | reverse complement strand
GTTTTACTTCTGCATTTTCAAGCAGGGCAAACTTTTCATCAAAGCTTTTACGCTCTTGCGCAACGCTGGCCTGCATGGCTTCATGTTGCGCTTGCAAGGCCGAATGCTCGCTCTGTAGTGTTTGCAGCTGTTGTTTTAGCTCAACGTGCTGCTGCTTGGCCTCATCAAGCTGAATGCTTTGCTGCTGATATTCACCAAGCTTTCGCTCAGTTTCGTAGAGCTTGTTTTGATATACACTCAATTGCTCTTGGTATTTTTCGTGATGGGCGCGTGCTTCAGTGCCTTGCTGTGCCAGCGATTCTTTAAAGTAGCTAAGTTTTTGCTCCTGCAACTCATTCTTGTACTGCAAATCCTGAAGGGTTTTCGCATGCTCCGTTTGCCTCATAAACTCATCACGCTGATGGCGTTTGTTAAGCACCATCCATACAATCAAAAACACAAACAAACACGCAATTACTGTGGCTGATATCAAATACAGCGGGTTCGACACCAGCATGTTCCATAGTGGCATGCTTTAACTCCGCGACAGCGCAGCATCCAGCTCCGCAATATTAGCTTTCCAAATAGCAGGGCCAGTTTCATGCGCATTCGCGCCCGTGCTGTCTACCGCTACCGTCACCGGCATGTCTTCTACTTCAAACTCGTAAATGGCTTCCATACCCAGATCTTCAAAGCCAACCACTTTGCTTCCCTTAATGGCGCGGCTGACGAGATACGCAGCTCCGCCCACAGCCATCAGATACGCACTTTGAGCTTCGCGGATCGCATCGGTAGTGTCTGCACCGCGCTCTGCCTTGCCAACCATTGCAAGCAAGCCTTGATCGAGCATCATGCGAGTGAATTTGTCCATGCGCGTGGCCGTGGTGGGGCCAGCTGGGCCAACCACTTCCTCGCCCACGGGATCAACTGGGCCAACATAATAGATCACGCGGCCTTTGAATTCGACGGGAAGCTCTTCGCCTTTGTCCAGCATATCCTTGATCCGCTTATGCGCGGCATCGCGGCCAGTCAGCATTTTGCCACTAAGAAGCAGCCGGTCGCCTTGCTTCCAGCCTTTCACATCTTCAGGCGTCAGCTTGTCGAGCTCAACACGCTTAGCGCTCGCATCAGGCTTCCAATGCACATCAGGCCATGCATCCAGATCAGGCTGCGGCAAATAAGCAGGGCCTGAGCCATCCATTGTTACATGCGCATGGCGCGTAGCTGCGCAATTGGGGATCATCGCCACGGGCTTGCCGGCGGCATGACATGGCCAATCATTGATTTTCACATCGAGAATGGTGGAAAGCCCGCCCAACCCCTGAGCACCAACGCCAGTGGCATTCACTGCGTCAAAAATATCGATTCTAAGCTGCTCAATATCATTTTGAGCACCGCGCGCTTTGAGCTGACCCATATCAATTGGGTCCATCAAACTTTGTTTGGCCAGCTTGACGCAATGCTCTGCAGTGCCGCCAATACCAATGCCCAGCATTCCAGGTGGGCACCAGCCAGCGCCCATCGACGGAATCTGTTCGAGCACCCAATCAATGATATTATCCGATGGGTTCATCATCTTAAATTTGGATTTGTTCTCGCTTCCCCCGCCCTTGGCAGCGACATCAATCGAGACTGTTTTGCCCGGCACCATTTCAACCGACAGCACGCATGGCGTATTGTCCTTCGTATTGCGGCGCGTGAAAGCTGGGTCTGCAAGGATCGAAGCGCGCAATTTGTTCTCTGTATTATTGTAAGCGCGGCGCACACCTTCATCGACAACATCTTGCAGCGAACGCTTGCTATCCAGCCGGCAATCCTGCCCCCATTTCACAAACACATTGACGATGCCCGTATCCTGGCAGATCGGCCTGTGCCCTTCTGCGCACATTTTCGAATTGGTGAGGATTTGCGCAATCGCATCCTTGGCAGCTGGGCCTTGTTCAGCCTTATACGCTTCGCCCAATGCTTCGATGTAATCCATTGGATGATAGTAAGAGATATATTGCAGCGCATCGGCCACAGTCTCGATCAGATCATCCTCGCGGATTGAAATCATGTCACTCATCGAATGGATACTCCTGTCGGTCGAATGGGTCGCCGGGTTTCTCTAGCGCATGAATAGCTAGAGGAACCATGCGAAAATTGCACGCCTGCGCCAAATCGGCGCAAATGGCTTGGCGGAAACAGATCGGATCGTTAGAGAAGATTGACGAACTGTATTGTCGATGTAATACAGCCTGTAGAGGTTCCAAACTATGACATCTGAAATGGCCGCAGATATGACCAGCGCTCGCAAAGCGATGGTGGATAGTCAATTGCGCACCAGCGGCGTGAATGAATTGTTTGTGCTGGCGCGGATGGGCACTGTTGAGCGCGAGAAATACGTGCCTGAAGCCGCCAAGCCCATTGCCTATATGGACCGCGCTGTGCCCTTGGGCGATGGCGGCTATCTCCCCTCGCCCTTGTTCCACGGCAAGATGCTGGCAGAAGCTGCACCCAAAGCTGATGACAACGTATTGGTAGTCGAAGGCGGCTCGTCCTATTTGACGGAACTTGTCACACCGCTTGTGGCCAAGGTCGATACAATCTCAGCCGATGATGCTGCCAGCAAAGCAGGCCGCAAAACCTATTCACTGATCCTAGTAGATGGCGCGATCGAGCAATTGCCCAAAGGTCTGGCCAAACGGCTTGAAGACAATGGACGGATCGTGACCGGACAGATCACGCGCGGCATCACTCGGCTTGCGTCTGGCCGCAAAGTTGCAGGCCAAGTGTCCTTGCAATCGCTTGCTGAAATGGGCGTTCCCGTCCTCCACGCCTTCGACAAGGCAGAGGAATGGAGCTTTTAAGAGCTTGCATTTGCGCCGCCGCCTTTCGCTAATCCTCGCCAGCAGTGCGCTGTGTTTGCCCAGTGCTGCACAGGCTGACACTCTGCGTGAAGCACTGGTAAGCGCGTATAATACCAATCCGACTTTGCAATCCGCGCGTGCCAGCCAGCGCGCGACTGATGAAACTGTGGCTTTGCAAAAAGCCAATGGCCGGCCAAATGCGACAGCAACAGCAACGCATATCGAATTTGTGCGTCAGTCAGCCAACAGCTTCACAGCGCCCTCACGCACTCTCGGCGTCGAAACCAGCCTGTCCGTGCCGCTTTACTCTGGTGGCGCTGTCAAAAACGGGATCAAAGCGGCAAAGAACCGCGTTTCAGCTGGCCAAGCCGATTTGCGCGGAACGGAAAGCGCAATCTTCAGCCAAGTTGTTGCCGCTTATATGGATGTGCTGCGCAATGAAGCTTTGGTTGCGCTTGCGGCCAATCAAGTTGAAGTTTTGAGCGTCAATGTCGAGGCCACAAGCGACCGGTTTGAAATCGGCGATTTGACGCGGACTGACGTTGCGCAATCACAATCGCGCTTGGCTGTGGCCGAAGGCGATTTGCGCGGCGCGCGCGCCAATCTGACCGGTGCTCGTGAAACTTACATCCAACTGGTTGGCAAGGCTCCTTCAAATCTTGAATCGCCTCCCCCACTACCGGGCCTGCCGGACAATGTTGGCCAAGCGGTTGTTGTCGCATTGGAAAGCAATCCCGATTTGATCGCTGCCAATGATCGCGCCCGCGCTGCTGAGATTGACATTGATGTAGCAGGCGCATCGCGGCTGCCGACAGTTTCCGCCTTTGCAAGAGGCAATTACAACGACTTCTACGGAACCCTAGGCGGCAATTTGGGCGCGCAATTCGCGCAAAGCGAAACCACTGCCAATGCCGGCGTGCAAGTCTCCATCCCACTCTACCAAGGCGGCAGGCCCGCTGCCTTGGAACGCCAAGCCCAAGCTTTGGCAGGCGCAGCACTTGAAAGCAGTATCGCAACCGAGCGTTCTGTCATCGCGCAAACGCGTTCAGCATGGTCAAGCTGGCAAGCTGCCAATGCCATCATCGAAAGCTCCCAAGCTGCTGTTTCAGCCGCTGAACTCAGCTTGGAAGGCGTGCGTGCGGAAAATTCGATTGGCAATCGCTCGATTTTGGATGTCCTCAATGCCGAGCAAGAATTGCTTTCAGCCCGTGTCCAATTAGTGACAGCTCGCAGAAATGCCTATGTCGCTGGCTTCAGCCTGCTGGCCGCCATGGGCAAGGCGGAAGCGCGCGATTTGAACTTGGAAACCGGCGGTCCGCTCTATGATCCACTGACCAATTACAACCGCGTTAAGGGCAAGTGGTTTGATTGGGCGCGCGACCCTGATCCTACTCCACAATCGACCAGAACCGTTGACATTCCCGC
Source organism: uncultured Altererythrobacter sp. (assembly GCA_938009055.1). Classification (GTDB taxonomy): domain Bacteria; phylum Pseudomonadota; class Alphaproteobacteria; order Sphingomonadales; family Sphingomonadaceae; genus Erythrobacter. Next base: position 4,022 of record CALLIO010000042.1, on the reverse strand, counting down.
CTCTGACGCGACAATCGGACCTCCAAACGACGCTCAATAGAGTGATTCGAATGGTTAACGCGTTTTGGGGGCAATCCGCATGGGACAGTCAGAGGAAGCTTCAGTGGAAGAGATTCTTGAATCGATCAAGAAAGTGATCGCGCGCGACAATAGGCTCGATGCAGCAGCCATGCGTCGCCAGCGCGAAACTGACGGTGTGACACAAGCTCCAGACAGCGCGGAAGAAGCCAGCGAAGAAGTGCTGGATCTGGCTGAAATGGAATTTGTCGAGGATAACGATGTGGCCTCCGACCAAACTGACTCATTGATCGAAGAAGAAGCGCTCGAAGCTGACACAGAATTGGAGGCGAACGAAGATGCTCCGCTGACCAATGATGCAGCGCGCCAGAATATGCGCGAAAACCTGGATGCGCTGGCAATGCTGGCTCAACCAAGCGCACCACCGCAAATTGTCCGTTCTGGTGAGACCTCACTCGAAGGGCTTGCTCGCGAAATGCTGCGCCCAATGCTGGCAGAATGGCTTGATGCCAATTTGCCCGGCATGGTCGAGCAAATGGTTCAGGACGAAATTGCCCGGATCGCGCGCAAGGACAAGTAAGCAAGCGCAAGTGCTGGATTTGCGCGAAGCAGCGCGCTAACCAGTCTTTCCATGAAAACACGTCTTTTGAACGCGCTGCCAGCCGCAGCGCTTTTCGTCGCATTTCCCGCTCTTGCTGATGATCATGCCAGCGCTGATAAAGGCGGCGCTGATATGGAGGCGCAAAAGCCGATGAGCGCACAAGATCTCATCACGATGCCTCGGCTGGGCTCACCGATTGTCACGCCTGACGGTCGCTATGCTGTCTATCGCGTGACTGAAACGGATGGCGAAACTTACGAGCGCACGCCGCAATATTTCCTCTTGGATTTGAATGCACCGGGCAAGGCAGCCGTGCCAATTGATTTGGGCGGCAGTGCATCATCTTTGAGTTTTGGCGCGGACAATTTCCTCTACTTCCTTTCCGACCGCGATCCAGAAGAAGAAGCGAGTGGAGAAGAAGCGCCCAATAAAGCCACGCGGCTGTGGCGCGCAGCGTTGGAGGCCAATGGCAATGTAACTGGCCCCATGCTCGTCGGCGATTGGAATGGCAAATCGCCCAGTGGCTACAAGCTTTCGCCCGATACAAGCAAAGTCGCAGTTTGGGCACCAATTGCCCGCGATTGCCCGCGATTTGGCTGCGAAGATGACGGCAAGAAACATACGCCGGGGCCCGGTTCAGGGCGGCTTTATGACAATAGCGATGGCTTTGTCCGCCATTGGGATCATTGGACTTCGCCAGGCACGACGAACCGAGTCTTCGTCTTCAGCTTGGAAGAAGGCCAGATTGTGGGTGACGGCGTGCCAGCCGACGGCCGCGATCCAGCAAATGGAATTACTGCCAATACGCCAAGCATGCCCTTTGGCGGCAGCAGCGATATTGCTTGGGCACCGGATTCCTCCGGCCTCTATTTCAAAGCGCGCCTTGACGATGCATCCGAGCCTGTCTCGACCGATCTCGACATTTACTGGTCTGATCTCAGCGGATCTGGCCCAGTTGAGCTAACTGCGTCAAACAAAGCATACGATTCGCATCCAACGCCTTCGCCCGATGGCAAGATGCTTGCTTATCTTGCGATGAAGCGGCCCGGATATGAATCCGATCGTTTGAGCATTTATCTGCGTGAATTGAAAAGCGGGGCTGTGCGCGAGCTAACCCCTGATTTCGACCGCAGTTTTGGTTCGCTTAGCTGGACGAAGGATGGCCAGCATTTGCTCGCCACGGCCACCGATGTGCTCGACAATCCTTTGTTCAAAGTGGATGTGAAAACCGGCCGCATTGAAAAGTTCGATTTGATGGCGGGCTATGAAGCCAATATCAGCAATGTCACCGCTTTGCCTGGCGGCGATATTCTCTTCACGCGCAATTCGATCGGCGCGCCGAGTGAATTGTTCCTCTCGCGCGGAGGCAAGCAATCGCAACCGCTTACTGATGCTGCGATGAGCAAAGTGGGCAAACTGGCAAGCACAGTCACAACTCGCTTCAGCTTTGCAGGTGCAGAAGGTGATGAAGTCTGGGGCCAGATTACCAAGCTGGAAGAATATGACGGCAAAATGCCGGCAATTCTCTATATCCACGGGGGCCCACAAGGATCATTCCGCGATGCTTGGTCCACTCGATGGAACCCGCGCGTTTTGGCAAGCCAAGGCTATGCAGTGATCTCAGTCGATTTTCACGGTAGCGCTGGATATGGCCAAAAGTTCAAAGACTCAATCAATCAGGATTGGGGCGGCAAGCCTTTGGTGGATTTGCAAAAAGGTCTTGAAGCTGCTGCCCAGCTCGACCGCCAGATTGATGCATCCAATGCATGCGCAATGGGGGCAAGCTATGGCGGATATATGGTCAATTGGATTGCTGGCAAATGGCCTAAGCGCTTCCAATGCCTGATCCAGCATGATGGCTTGTTCGATATGCGCAGCTTTTACTACGCGACAGAGGAATTGTGGTTCCCGCGCTGGGATTTTGGCGGATCTTATGCGCAAGTGCCCCAAAATTACGAGAAGTGGAATCCCGTCAATCACGTCGACAATTGGCAAACACCGATGTTGGTGATTGCTGGCGAGAATGATTTTCGAGTTCCTTACACTCAAGGCATTCAAAGCTTCACAGCTTTGCAAGAGCGGAACATTCCATCGCAATTGCTGGTTTTCCCGGATGAAAACCATTGGGTGCTTGGCGCTAAGAATTCGCTCCAATGGCACAACACCGTCTTCAGCTGGCTCGACCAATGGCTAGTGCAGAATATCGAGACTGTGAGAGACGATTGATGAGCGAGAACAGTCTGCTTGCTGCGCAAACTGCGCTGGCCAAGAAATATGGTGCGAAGCTTGATCGCCATATCTTTCTTTGTGCGCTCAGTGAAAAGCAGAAATGCTGTGCGCCTGAGGTAGGCGAAGCATCGTGGATCTATTTGAAGAACAGGCTGAAAGAGCTTGGGCTTGCCGGGCCACGGCGAACTTCGGATCATCCGCGCGGGTCAGGCGGCGGCGTGCAGCGTAGCAAGGCGGATTGCCTGCAAATCTGTTCGCATGGGCCCATTGCCGTGATCTGGCCGGATGAAGTTTGGTATCATTCCTGCTCGCCAGAAGTGCTCGAGCAAATCATCCAACAGCATTTGATAGGCGGCAAGCCAGTCGAGGAATTCCGGCTCCACAAAGCTGGCTAAGCAGCGCTAACTCGCTGGATTATCAGGATCATTGTCGGGCAAAGTGTTATCGACTGATGCGTCATGACCCGTCCCGTTTGACAGGAAAATCAGCCCCATCAGTGCGCTGGCCAGCAACATGGAAAATCCCACTCCCAACGCCACAGCAATATAGAAGTGGATCGAAACAGCGTCATTTTGCGCATAAAGCGCTGCAATGGCGAGCGCGACAACAGCGACTGTTACAAGGAACATAAACCGCATAATCCGGCGATAGCGCGCCCATGCGTGGGCTGCGTTTTCGGGATCATCAAGCGGCGATTCGCTGTTGAATTTGCGGAACATAGCTTCGTCCATGCGCTCGCTTGCCAAAGGTTGCAATCCCATTTCGGATCAATTTTGGCTGGTGTGGATTCGCCTTTTCGCCAGCAAGATGGCACAATTGCTTTGTAGCCACAGGAGGAGAGGACATTATGGATATCGCTCAAATCATCGCTGACCGCGATTCAACTGACATCATCGCATGCGAAGTCTCAACCCCTGTTCGCGACGCCGTTGGCATGCTGGCTGGCAAGCGAATTGGTGCTTTGCCCGTTACAGAAGGGGGACGTGTTGTCGGCATCTTCTCCGAACGCGATGTGATTTACCGGTTGGCTGACGAAGGCGAGATTTGCCTTGGCCGCCAAGTCGGACAGATTATGACAGCGCCTGCCATCACGGTTGAGCCAGCCACTTCAATCAATGATGCATTGGGATTGATGACAAAGCGGCGCATTCGCCACTTGCCAGTGATCGACAAT